>JAJDDR010000356.1 GCA_029260255.1 Phycisphaerae bacterium | reverse complement strand
TGCTGCACGAGGGACAGGAAGTGCCTGGGATCGTGCTTGTTGCTGTCGGGCACGACGATGCGGACCTCCGCGGGTGACACGGCGTCGGCCACGGTCTGCGTTGATCCGCCGAATCCTTCGTTGATGCGCTGGGCGATCGAGATCGCGCGGTGGTAGGAGGGTGTGGTGAGCATTAGGCGGATGCGGCGGTCTTCCTTGGAGAGTCCGCCGCCGATGATTGTCGCTTCGCGCGTGTTGGTCCGTGTGGACGCGGTTTCGTCGCGCCCGAACGGATTCATGAAGACCGGTCCGCCACCGGCCGCTACCTCTCGGCCGGGGATCCACGCGGCGCCGCCGCGCGATGCGAAGATGGTGAGATTGCACGGCAGCAGCCAGCCGCCTGCCAGAGACGTTGTCTCGGTGCCGGGCACGGCGCGCACGACGACGTCGAAACGCGTACCGGCTGGAGAGGCGGCCGGTATCTCGCCCTCGACGGCGACGACGGCGGTTCCGATGTCGTCGATCAGGCGCTCCGGCGTGGCATGCAAACCGTTGCCCCTGCCGAAGTCGCGCGTCTTGTACATCTCCTGAATCAGTTGACTGCGGATGGCGGAGGGGCATCGCCTGGAGCCGTTGTTTCCGAGTCCGACGACGACGCCGAAGCCGCGGACGCGCAGTCGCCTGAGGCCGTCGAAGTAGGCGAACTCCGCAACGGTGTCGCGATAGGCGGCGGAGTCGTCCATGGGGTCCACGTAGCCGCCATCGCCGGAGGGTGTGTCGGGTTGTCCAGGGAAGAGGAACGACCAATTGAACTTCCCGTTCTTGCAGCCGGTGACGGCGAGCAAGAGCAGGAGGGTTGCGTATTGGATAGCGACCGCGGCGCGTGACACGTCGAAGGACTCCGGTTCCGTCGAGCCCGCACCAACCCGAGCCCGATGGGCGGGATTATCACAGGGTGCCGCGCGCGGGTCAACGCCCGGCGGATCACGCGGGGGCGTCTGGGCGCATCCCATTCTGGGTGGCATGAGTGAGAGGCTGACGGCGTGCGGACATGACCGTCGCCCGCTGGCGGCGGTATGAATTGCCCACCTATTGGGGAGCATCCGGGACGTCTCGAGGTTTGTAGCGGTCGACGTCGGCGAAGACGTCGATGGCTCTAAAGTGCGTGAGGAATTTGGCGCTGTGCACTACACCCGCGGGAATGTGGTAGGAGTCGCCCGGCTTGAGGTGGCGCGCTTCTCCGCCGATGGTCAGTTCCATTTCGCCTTCCACGACGATGCCCCACTGCTCGCCGTGGCTGTGCGGGGGAATCTCGCCGATCGGTTCAATATCCAAAAAGACGATCTGGTGGTCTTTGGCTTGTGAGAGCCATCCGCGTACGCCTGCCATCGGGATGGCCACTCGAGGGAGGTTGGTTACGAAATCGGGGAAACGCGCCGTGGTCATCGGTCAATCTCCGCGGGTCTGGCGGACATCATAGAGGAAATCGCGGCGTCGTGAAGCGTTGGCATGGTCGACGGCGAACCGCCCGCGGTTTCCGGTTCGTTGTTACTCCGTAGCGGTGAAGGCCAGTTGAAACAGGGCGAAGTCGTGGGCGTCCACGTCGGAATCCTGATCCATGTCCGCCCAGCGACACCCCGGTCCGGCGTCAGTTGCGGGACCGCTGTTGGTGCGACACTCCTGGAAGAAGTAGAAGTCGTCGACATCGAGAACCGCGTCGCTGTTGAAATCGCCACTGCCGTCGTCAGGGATTCTCCCATACCGGATGTAATCCCACTGTGTCGTGCTTTCGAGGAACCACGACTTCCCGCGCCACTGGACAGCAGGCGAAGACGAAGGGTAGGCGCCCTCGGGGACCCCGTCGTCGATGACCCGACCATCGATGTACCAGACGTACAGTTCGTCGCTGAACAATTCCAAGCGGTGGGTGTGTGGGGCCTCCGGGCCGACGTCCGCCCAAATGATGGGGAGGAGGTTGTCACGTATGAAGCGCACCTGATCGCGGGCAATCGTGAAATGGTACTTGACGGAACCGAAACTCCCCAAGACCATGGAACCTGGGGCGGTCCCCGGAATCTCGGATCGATCGCCGTCAGTCCACATCCGCCACTCTATGAAGAACGGGGATATGCCCAAGAACGCGTCTAACGAGCGCGCGTACGACTCCTGTTGTCCCGCCGGCGGAGGAAACGGTTCGCATTGTTCGACATGCTGAAAGAACCACCCGCCGTCGAGCCATCGCTCCGGGTCGCACGCCGGGTTGGAGATCCACGGTTGCGCGGCGTCTTCGGGAAAGGAGTTGGCCTCGTATGCGACGACTTGACAGAACACCGGTGCATGGTTAATGAGGAGAACGATAGGGAACAGTCGGGTGGACACGGCGCTTCCCTCATATCAACTGCGTGCCGGGGCTCGGTTGGCGTTCGGCCGGACCGGCTCGCGAGACAAGTCATCCTATCCGAAAGGGCCGAGAAGATGAAGCACAATTCTGTAGCGTGTGGGTGGCTTTCGTGTGTCCCAGCGGCTGTCGCCGCGTTCATGATCCCAACGGCATCGTTGGCACAGTTGGGGTGCAATGGGTGCCCGGGTTTTATTCCCGGGGGCGGAACAGGTGTGCTGTTGTGACCCTTCGGTGTCGAACACCACGATCTGCGTCGAGTGGGATAACCCACTTATCCTGCCGGAACTCCCCTTCGATTTCGCCCTTGACTACAACTGCGCGGGATGCGACACGGCGCCGGACATCGAACTCAAGACCGGGGCGGTGTGGACGATCCGCTCGCGCAACGGCGACGTTCCGGCTGACATCGGGGCCATCACTTCCCCGTACGCCGACGACTTCACCGTGCAGTTGGGAACGGGCGCGAGCGATTGGGGCGCCATAAACGTGAAGCGCGTCGACCTGAACCCGACGGGCGATCACTTCTCCAGTCTGACCGGACCTTCAGCCCTTGCGGGCGGT
>JAJDDR010000355.1 GCA_029260255.1 Phycisphaerae bacterium | reverse complement strand
AGAGGAACTCAAACGCGATCCGATGTGTGGTTGGTTGTTCGTGTTCCGTAACCGACGGGCAACAGCTGTGAAAATCTTGGTCTACGATGGCCAGGGGTTTTGGCTTTGTCACAAGAGGTTGTCCAGCGGGCGGTTCCGCTGGTGGCCGGTGGCGGAACAAGGCGGCCTGTATGCGAACAAAGACCGGACGCCGCCCACTGGCAATGAAGCTAAACCCTTGGGAACACAGGCGGGTACCGGCGGTCCAAGTCGACCAGTGTCGGACCATGGCACTAAAGCCACCGAACGGACTCGAACCGTTGGCCTGCGGTTTACAAGACCGAATCCAAGATGACGTAAACCAATGCTATTTCAGGTTTTACGACGATCCGCAAGAGCGTCTTGGGGCGGCGTTTACGCACATCAGAACGACTGATCCGCATCTTGCCAAGCTGCTCCGCATTTGGCCAGAGCTGCCGACTACCGCCCGCAACGTCTTGGTCGCACTCGCACGAATGAAGCATGACGTGACTCCCCATCGGTCTTGCACGTCCTTACCGGCCAACTGGGCTCAACAGCTTGTGGGATACTACTCCTGCGAGATAATCACGCCGTCGGGCACGCGTTCGAAACCAGGAGTCGCTGCGTTGGAAAAAGGAACCAAACTCAGTCCCTACGAGATCCTCTCGCCCCTCGGGGCGGGGGGCTATCGCGATCTCGCCCGACGGATCGACCGTCGCCTACACCACGGGGGCGGGAATCCGGCTGCGCCACCTCGACCGGCTGGAACCGGTGCCGCTTGAAGACACCGAGAACGCTTGGCTTCCGTTTTGGTCTCCCGATGCGCGGTCTCTCGGGTTCTATGCGGATGGACAGCTTAAGCGGATATCCCTGGAAACCGGGTTCGTCGAGACGATCGCCGAGATGCCGAACCCTCGTGCGCCCGGGACCTGGATCGAGGGGGACCGGATCCTTTTCGAACCAACCTACACTGAGGAGCTGATGATCGTGTCGGCGTCGGGTGACTTTCCCCCGCGTCCGGTCACAGAGGAGGATCCCGAACTCGACATGTCGGCGGGACACCGATGGGCGGCGCCTTTGCCGGACGGGAACCGGTTCATCTTCGTCGAGCGGGACTATTCGCTGGGTACGAGTTCGATCCGGTTGGGCTCTGTCGATTCCCCCGAATCGCGCGTGCTCCTGCCCCGAAGTCCGGTCGACATTGAATCTCCGGTCGTCCGGGGCGAGTACCTTCTCTACGTGCGGGACTCGGTACTGCTCGCGCATCCGTTCGATCCCGATCGCGCCGAGTTCACCGGCGATCCGCAGGTGCTGCTCGGCGGGGCGAAGGTGTCCGGCTTTTCCGTCTCGGAGACGGGCGTCCTGGCCTGGGTTCCCGCGCGAGATGAGGACGAATCGCAAGCCCGGCTGACCTGGTTGGACCGCAGTGGTAACACGTTAGAGACGCTCACGGACCTACCGAGCCGCGTCGGATCACCACGACTCTCACGGGATGGAAGGTACTTCGTCTTCAACGCGAAGTCCGAGGACCTCAACGACATCTCCACGCTGTACGTCTACGAACTGGCTCGCTCCACGTTCCGTCGAATTGTTTCCAGCGCTTCGGTCATCGGAACCCGGTCACCGGACGGGGAGAAGATCGTTTTCCTGGGGATGTGGATCGTGGACGCGGGCGGCTTGCAACAGCCCGAGCGGGCCTACCCCGCAGAGGAGGGTAGTGACGTGGTCGAGGTTCCCATGGACTGGTCGCCCGACGGGAACCACATCGCGTTCTCGAGGTTCGAGGGGTCCAATATTGGTATCTGGATCCTCCCCGTTGGCGAAGGACAGCCGTTTGCATACGCCGACAAGGCTGATGGTAGGTCATTCATCTCCTTCGCGCCTAGCGGGAAGTGGGTCGCGTATGTGTCCAACGAATCGGGGCGCGCAGAGGTGTACGTCGATTCGTTCCCGGCCCGCGGCACGCGAATCCAGGTATCCACGAAGGGAGGCTCGCATCCCCGTTGGCGTCGAGACGGTCGCGAGTTGTTCTTGGCTGTGCAGGATGAACAGAGTGAACTGGTCGAGTTCCAAGCCGTCGATGTCGAGGAAACCGACGGCGGTCTGAAGTTCAGCACGCCGGTAAAGCTGTTCGAAGCGCGCCCCCGGGCTTGGAACAATTTCTACGACGTGACGGCCGACGGGCAGCGCTTTCTCATGCCAATCCTGCCCGACTTGGCACCGCGTCCGATTCACATAGAAGCGGACTGGAAACGCGGTCTGGCGAAGTAGGCGATTGCCCCGCGCAGGAGACCCAAATGGTCAGCGCTGCAAGCGACCATGCCAGCAGCGGTCGTTGTCCACGTCCGGGTCTTGCCACATAATGGATCCCGTTCCGAAACTTGTTCAGAATCAAGGTAAGCCATGGCGTTATCAGCGGGCACTCATCTAGGCCCCTACGAAATCCTCTCGCCCCTCGGGGCGGGCGGCATGGGCGAGGTCTATCTTGCCAAAGATTCCAAACTTGATCGGCAGGTGGCGATCAAGGTGCTCCCCGAGTCGATGACCCGCGACGTGGAGCGGGTCGCGCGCTTCGAGCGGGAGGCCAAGTTGTTGGCATCGCTGAACCACCCCAACATCGCAGCCATCTACGGTTTCGAGGAGCACCGGTTGGATACCGGGGTCACGCACTTCATCGTGATGGAGCACGTCGAGGGTGAGACGCTATCGCAACTGCTCGACACTGGTCCGTTCCCTGTCGAGGACGCGCTTGACGTTGCCAAGCAGATAGATGGCTGAGGCGCTGGAAGCAGCGCATGACAAGGGCGTGATCCACCGTGACTTGAAACCCGCCAACGTGATGATCCGCCCGGGCGGGACAACCAGCGGAACGATGACCTCGATCGTCGAGTTCGTTATGCCGGTGGATCACATGGCGTGGGACTTCAACCTCTCGTTGACCGAGGCTTCCGGTTTCACGCAGTCCTCGTCGGTCACCGTCGAAAACGTCACCACCGGTGAGATTCTGGTCTCGACGAGCGATGACATCGGTTTTGCCACCGCACTTCGGGGCGACGTGGGGGACGTCATCCGCGTAACGGGCGCGTTTGAGGTGGACGGCCTCGCCCAGCCGGACGTCTCGGGCTTCTCCGCTTCCGGCGCCATCTTTCGCACGAACTTTACGATCCCCGAGCCGAGTGCGCTCGGGACGCTCTTGTTTGGAACCATGCTGCGCCGGTCGGTGCGCAGGCGCGAGGTCTGAGAGCGGGCGAGTTCCGCAGAGTTTTCGTTTCACTTGGGCATCTTCTGATTCCCGCACGCTTTGAAAGGAGGACCGGTGTGCGACCGGAGAAGGTGTGCACAGAATGAAGGTGGGTGCGTGACCCGCCGCACGTGTTGTTGTTGTGAATAGCATTTGATTGAAAGGACTGAGACAATGTCTACAAGGAAGGTGCGCGCACTGTGCGCTGAAACTGTAGGGCGGGTTTTACCCGCCGTTTGGCCTGCGGCGGGTGGAACCCGCCCTACGCCGGGTGGGCTCAATTGAAGGTTGTTTCCATTAATCCATTGAACGACACGTGGCGCGGGAGTATATTGGGTAGGCGTGGTTGGCATTTCGGTTATGGGACCGCGGAGAAGGAGAGGACGATGAGGCGGATTGCGGCGGTTTCGGTTCTTGTGGTTTCGTGGATGTCGGGGCCCGCGGCGCGGGGGGAGCCGACGTTCGAGATCCTGCGGCACGAGGTCGACGGTGGCGGGACGGCGCAGCTCTTCGACGGCGGACCACCCGTGTCGGACTCCATCAGCGGCGATTTTCCCGACGACGGCGTCGTCGGATTCAGCGCCAGCGACCTGACCGGCATCGGGGTCGGGCACTCGTTGATTAGCGTTAGCGGGTTCTCAAGTTTCAACAATCCGCCAAACGGAAGCGACACACTGGGAGTGTTTTCCGACCTGGACGGGGGCTATATCGGTGACGGACCCAACCGCCCCGGCGGAACAACCAGCGGTACGTGGTCCTCGATCATCGAGTTCGTGATGCCCGTGGACCGCATGGAGTGGGAGTTCATTTTCACGCAGACCGAATCTTCGACTTTCACGCAATCTTCGATGGTAACGGTCGAGAACGTCACCGCGGGGGATATGCTCGTTTCGACGACCGAGCCGTTCGGCTTCGTCACCGAGTTGTCCGGAAGCGTTGGGGATGTCCTTCGGGTGACAGCTGCATATGCCGTCGACGGGTTCGCTCCACCGGGCGCGTCCGGCTTGCTGAACTCGAACGCCAGGCTGCGGTCGTCGTTCACGATCCCCGAGCCGAATGCGCTCTGGATACTGTCATTTGGAATCGCGCTGTGCGTGTCGGCACGCAGGCGCGGGATTCGATAGCGGGTGAGTTCCGCAGAGTTTTCGTTTCATTTGGGCATCTTCTGATTCCAGCACGCTTTGAAAGGAGGGCGGGTGTGCGGCCGGAGAAGGTGCGCGCTGAATTACGGCGGGTGAGTCGCCCGCCGCACGTGTTCTTGTTCTGAAATGGTATCTGATTGAAAGGACTGAGACAATGTCTACAAGGAATGTGCGCGCACTGTGCGCGCTGAGTGCAGTGTATTGCTGGAGTGTGACGACTCCCGACGTTTCCGGGCAGATCATCCCGCCGAACTGTTACGTCGACGACGACGCGACCCCGGCCGGCGCGGACGGTCAGTCGTGGGCCACTGCGTTCCCCGACCTGCAACAGGCGCTGGACGCGGGTCCCGCCTGCAACGTCACCTGGGTGGCCGAGGGAACGTATGTGCCCACGACGCCACGCCCGGCAGGTATCGCACCCAAACGTGTGTCGCGTGTATGACATCAACGAGGCCGAAGGACAGCATTGTATATCGATGGAATACATCGACGGCGAAGATCTTTCCGCTGTTCTGCGGCGAATGGGACGACCGTCGAAGGAAAAGGCGTCGCAGATCGCCCGACAACTCTGTGCGGGGCTGGCCGCCGCCCACGACAAGGGCGTACTCCATCGCGACCTCAAACCTCACAACTTATGAGCGACGGGCAGGGTCGGGTACAGATCACCGACTTCGGACTGGCCGGTTTCGCCGGTGACTTCACCGGCCAGGAGGTTCGCGCCGGCACCCCGGCCTACATGTCTCCGGAGTCGAGAAGCGCCTGCATCAATCCGTAGACGGCGTCTTTGCCGCCCACGGAGATCATGACCTGCTGCGGCGTATACTCGAGGTCGTTTTCACGGCGGAGCTTGGCGCAGACGGCCGTTTTGAGAACGGCGAGACCGGAAGCGGGCTTGGGGTACTTGGTTTGTCCGTCGGTGAGCGCCTT
>JAJDDR010000354.1 GCA_029260255.1 Phycisphaerae bacterium | reverse complement strand
CGCGCGGCGTCAGGTCGCTCACCGTATCGCCCGTGTTACGCAGCCGCGCGAAACGCGGCATCAGCACGATCAGCAGCAGCGCCGCCATGATCTGCATGATGGTGTGGTTCGAAACCCACGTAAAACCGAACCAGCCCTCGCCCCACTTGAGGAACGTCCACTGATAGACGTGATTCAGCGGGTCACCGGAAGCAAGCAAGTGCGTCATCCATTCCTCCCCCGAGCATCGCGGAGACCGTGTACCGCGAGAAGCGTGTCCGCAAAGAGAAAAATCAGATAGCTGATCCCGACCCACAACACGAACGGTACCCGCGCCACCATCTCAAAGTACGCCAGCGGCGCCACCAGGAACAACACCGCGCAGAACCGCAGGCACGTCCCCCCCAGGATCGCGAGCGGCACCTTGTCCTTCGGACCGGCCAGCGCGTGCGCCACGAGGAGAGAGCCCATCACGCTGGCCGCCAAACTCACGCCCACACCCGCGCACATCGCCGCCACCCCGGCGCTGCCCGCGCGACCCATCGTCGGATAGTACCCGACCGCCACCAGCGCAACGCCGCACGTCACACTCATCGCAATCATGACAACGAAGTGATGACGAAAAGTCTTCTCGGACATCGTCGGATCAGGACTTAGCATTCCGGTCTTGATCATCGTGTTCGGCAGGCTTCGTCTCATCACGAAGCGAATCAAAGGCGGCCATCGACTCGCGAATCAGGTTGTAAGTCGCGCCGATCAACCCGAGCGCCACTCCGATCAGGACGCCCACAGGCTCCGTGCCCCACCGAGAGTCGATCCACCACCCCATGAGACCGAACCCGGCCACCGCCGCCACATAGTTGACGCCGATGCCCGCGTGTCGTGTCCAAGGCGGAGGTTTCACTGGGGGCCGATTCGCCATCCAATTCGCTTCGGCAAACCACCCGTAAGGACCGCTCGACAAAGACCGCTCTATCGATGCGGGGCGGTAGTCTAGCAACCCCCTCAAACCGCCGTCAACCCCCCGCCAAAATCGCGTTCGCCCGACACGCACCAGCCCTCCCGCGCGCCCCCGATTGACAACCGAGCCCCCCCAATCTACGGTGTACAATCGCCCACAAGTCGTACCCAACATCCCAATCACCCACGCAATCGCGCACGGCTTTCACCCCTGACTGTGGTACAACTCCCCCGACGCCCGACCACGACCGGCGATGCCGAACGAACCATGCTCGCTCGCAACCCGATTAGAGACTGCAAGCGGCGTTATAATTGGCACCTGCACCCTCCGTGTCGTACCTTCTACGTGCCGACCAACACAGATGCAAACACGTGAACGACACGTGGCATCTGTGGAATGAAGTGACGCATACGGGCCGTCTTACGGGAGATTCAACATGGCATGCGCGACGCGAATGACGCTTTTTGTTCTGTTATTCCACATCCAGGCAGAGGCCGAACCCATTCGCTTCTCGTTCGCCGGCACTTTGCACACGGTCAACGACACCGGGTCCGCTCTCCCCGACGACATCACCGTCGGGGCTCCGTTCTCCGGGCACACACTCTACGACCCCGACATGGCCAAGGACCTCGAAAAATCGCCACTGGCCGGAGAGTATCTGCTCGAGATGAGCTACACGATCAACCTCGGCGAGCACACACTCGAAGTGCAAAGAACACTTGTCAACGTCATCGACAATCAGCCCCTTGATGACCCGCCGGGCGTGCGCGACGCCTTCTTGATCTTGAACGCGGAAACCACAACGCTGGGCAATCTGAACATTGCCAACATGGCTGTCTTGCTGAAAGACCTCACCGCCTCCGTTTTCGATTCCGACGCCCTCCCCCTCCCGAGCGACGGCGTGACCATCGACGATTTCACGGAAGGCGAACGCTCATTCGTGCTCAATGGGTCTGGCCCGCCGGTCACCCCGTTCACGGTCGTGGGCACGATCGACTCCATCGCCTTCGACGTAGTGCCCGAACCCGCGACGTTTGTGCTCGTCCTCGCGGGCTCGCTGTTCGCAGGTCGCCGTCGCGGTCTCCGCCGCCGGTAGCACCGGATCACCCCCGAGCAAGCACCCTCAGCCCGGTTGGCCATCCACCAACCCGCGATACTCGCCCGGTACACGGGTGATCCGCACAAAACGAATGAAATCCGGATCAGACCTGACGTTATTACCATGCGGACACACTGCGCGCACCGCCCATCGCCGACGGTGACGATGCACGCTACGGAGCGCGACACGCAATGCGCAAAACGAAACCAATCCGAACCGCGAGCGTCCACGAGCGGCCCGCCCGAAAAACGCCGTTTCCCGACCCAGATCTGAAACGGAACAGACTTTGGCGCAAAACGGAACACTTTGGCGCATGCGTGGTACCCCACGAACAGGAAGCCGTATTGAAACCGGCGTGTCAGTCAAATGGCCGATGCGGGACTGGAACCTGTGACCTCCTGCGTGTCGAGCATAGACACTTTCTCAAGAACACGTTCTGCGGGCCCGTGAGGCCCGCTTTCTGCGCTGAAATCACGTTTTGAGTAAACCGCTACGCTGATCTGACGGTGGCGATACGGTGGTCTTCTGGTGGCGCTGCAGTCTGAATTCCACTGGAATTCCATTGGCGCACGGCGGCCGCGAAGCCGCGGACCAAGCGAGACGGCTG
>JAJDDR010000353.1 GCA_029260255.1 Phycisphaerae bacterium | reverse complement strand
GCGGTTTGGGTGGATCGGTGTCCTGGCGGCGTGGCTGGCGTCGTTGACGGTGCCTCGCGACCTCGTCGGTCAGGCGGCGGTGGACGGAGCCGACGCGGGCGCCGCCCGATTGTCGATCCAGTTGCGGAATCACTGGCCCGTTATTCTCGCCGGCTGGCTGATTGCCTCGGCGATGGCCATGGGAGATGTCGCGGTCGTCTCCATCGTACAAGTTCCGACGCCGCGTATGATGTCGACGATTCTGATAGAGAAGTTCCACCGGTTCGAGACGGGCATGCTCGTGGCGATGAGTCTCTGGATGGTGGCGTGTGTGGTTCCGGGCGCTATACTGACAGCGTTCGTCGTGCGTCGGAGAAGAGGTTAGTACCGTGTCCCGCAAATCGTTCGAGTACGAGTTCCTGCCGGGCCGCGGGATTCACGCCGCGCGGACGTCCGCACGGGATGAATCCCATCTCGGGCAGGCATGAAACTTCTGAAACGGAGTGCCAGTGCGCAAAACGCCGGACAACACGCCAGTGATCGTCGCCCGGCGTCGATACGCGCCGTTGCTCGTCGCCCTCGCCGCCGTCTGCGGCTGCGATCCGCCCGCTCTGACGCCCAACGGTGTGGTGCATAGTTTCGGCAGTCAGGGGCTCGGCCCGGGGCAGTTCGGCTACCCGCGCGGCATTGCGCGATCTCCCGACGGGAAGGTGTTCATCGCGGACAAGACCGCACGAATCCAGCGTTTCGATCAACACGGCAGTTTCGAGATCGGCTGGTCCATGCCGCAGCGCGAGGCGGGCAAGCCGGTCGGGCTCGGCGTCCACGCTGACGGGCGCGTGTTCGTGGCCGACACGCACTACCATCGGGTCATCGTCTTTACTCCGGACGGCGAAGAACTCTCCCGGTTCGGAGAGTTGGGCACGGGGGATGGGCAGTTTCAACTGCCGACAGACGTTGCGTTTGATGATCGTGGGTTTGTCTACGTCAGCGAATACAACGGCAATGATCGCGTGACGCGCTGGTCCGAGGTGCCGGGGTCGACGGGCGTCGAATACGCGTTTGAATCGGTGTTCGTCGCCGGACCCGTCGCCGGGCGCGTATTGCGACGTCCCTCTGCGCTCGCCGTCGACGGCGAGCAGACTCTGTGGATCGCCGACGCGTGCAATCATCGCCTCCTCAGGTTCGATCTCGACGGGAAACTGCTGGCCGAGTTCGGCGAGATGGGAAAAGCCGCAGGCCAACTACGCTACCCCTACGACATCGACGTTGACGACGACGGCAATCTCCTGGTCTGTGAATTCGGCAACTGTCGCCTCCAGTGGTTCGACCCCGCGGGTCGATCGTTGCGCGTTTGGGGCAAGCCCGGACGTGAGCTGGGTGAGTTGAGTTCTCCATGGGGCGCGGTGGTCGGCAAGGACGGGCTGGTGTTTGTGTTGGATTCGCTGAACGCGCGCGTGCAGGTGATTCGACTGTGATGGCGATTCTTGCTCGTCTCGACGGCGGTTTCGCACTTGCGCAGAGCGGCTTCATACCACTGTCCTTCGAGCGTGCCGAATGGCTCTGGCTGGCGCTTCTGGTGCCGGTGATTGTCATCTTCTCGTTCCGGTCGCTGGCCGGGCTCGGTCCGGCGAGGCGGGTACTGGCGATCGTGGTGCGCTCGATCGTCGTACTCATTGTTGCCGTCGTCCTTGCCGAGGTGCAGCGTGTGCGGCGCAACGAAGATGTGACGGTGATGTTTCTCATGGATCGCTCCCTCAGCGTCCGCGAGCATGGCGATGCGCAGGAAGCATACATGGCCGATGCCTGCGCCAACATGCCGCCGAAGGACAGGGTCGGCGTGATCGACTTTGCGCGGCTGGCGTACCTCGAACAGCTCCCGATGACCGGTGGGTACTTCCTCGATCAGGGGCGACTGCCCAAGATGCCAAACCCGGAACGAACCGATGTCGCCGCCGCCATTCGGCTTGCCATGGCGATGTTTCCGCACGACACGGCCAAACGGATCGTTCTGATGTCGGACGGAAACGACAACATGGGCGATGCCCTAACCGAGGCGCGCCGCGCGAAGGCCGACGGCGTCGTCATCGACGTGGTGCCGCTCTGGTACCGTGTGCGCAACGAAGTGTACTTCGAGAAGATGATCGCGCCCGCCTCCGCGGAAGTCGGCGAGGTCGTGTCGTTGCGCATGAACATCCAGGCAAACGCGGCGACGTCCGCCACCATGGTCGTCTATCACAACGATCGACAGGTGGAACTGCCGCCCGAGGTTTCCCGGCAGCGGTTCCACACCGGGAACAATGCGCTGGTACTGAGACTCCCTGTCACCAGCGACGGGCTGCAACGGTTCGAAGCCCGCTTCGTCACCGATGATCCGAACAAGGACCTGATCGTCGACAACAATCGAGCCAGCGCCTTCACGTTCGTCTCCGGCAAGGGCAAGGTCGCCGTGATGACCATGAACCCGGAGCACGATGCGCTGTTCGTCGAAGCCCTGCGCAGCGAGAACATCAAGACCACGGTCATCGATGTGTCCATCAACATCCCGGATCTCGCCGGCTTGCTGGATTACTCGTCGATCGTTCTATCCAACGTTCCGGCGCACATGTTCACCGAAGAGCAAATGAAAGGCTTGGCGTCGTACGTGGAGGACATAGGCGGTGGACTGGTGATGACCGGCGGCGAGGACAGTTTCGGCGCCGGGGGTTGGATCGGGACGCCGGTCGCGGAGATTCTGCCCGTCGAGTTGGAGCTCAAGCACAAGAAGATCATCCCACGCGGCGCGCTGGTGACCATCATGCACAGTTGCGAGTTGCCCCGCGGAAACATGTGGGGAAAGATGATCGCCAAGAAGGCGGTCGACACCATCAGCTCGAAGGACTACATCGGCATGCTGGCCTACGCCGCCGGTGGCGAGTCCTGGGAAGTTCCGCTGCAGATCGCATCGAACAAGGGCGCCATCAAGAAGTCCATCGACCGCATGCAGATCGGCGACATGCCGGATTTCGACGCGACCATGCGAATGGCCGTCACCGCGCTGCGGCAGACGGACGCCGCTCAAAAGCACGTCATCATCATCAGTGACGGCGACGCCAACCCCCCCTTACAGTCCCTCCTCGACGAGTACAAGGAAGCGAAGATCACATGCAGCACCATCGCCGTGGGGTTCGGCCAGCACGCGAAAGGTGCGGTACTTCAGGACGTTGCCAAACAGACCGGCGGGCGCTACTACCCCGTTCGCAACCCGCGTACGCTCCCGCAGATTTTCGTCAAGGAATCCAAGGTCGTTCGCAGGCCGCTGCTCATCGATACGCCATTCCTCCCGCAGGTTGCCTACGCCCAGAGCGAGCTACTCGCCGGAATGGAGTACGGTGTCGAGATTCCGCCGCTCGGCGGGCTCGTTCTGACCACGCCGCGACCAGGTCTCGCTTTTACGCCCCTCGTTCGCGCGGTCGACGAGGGCGAGCGCGACCCGGTGCTGGCCCATTGGCAGCGCGGGCTCGGGCGGGTCGTCGCGTTCACCAGCGGCTATTGGCCGGTGTGGGGAAGCGAGTGGACGCAGTGGTCTCGCTTTGCCAAGTTTTGGGCTCAGACGATCCGTTGGACCATGCGGCAGGAGGCGCCCGCCAACTTCGACACCTACACCACCGTCGAGGGCAACCGCGGTCGCATCGTTGTCGAGGCGCTGGATAAGGACGCCGACTACCTCAACTTCCTCAATGTGCGCAGCAAGGTGATTCACCCGACGAAAGGCGCGTTGCCGGTCGAGTTTATCCAGACCGGCCCGGGGCACTACGAGGGCACGTTCGACATCGACCACACGGGTCAGTACATCGCCAATCTCGCCATCTACGACGAAGGCGACCAGTATCAAGGCTCGATTCATACCGGTGTGTCCGTGCCGTTCTCTCCCGAATTGCGCGAACTCGCCACGAACGAAGCGCTGCTTCGCCAAGTGGCCGACACCACCGGTGGGCGCTGGCTTCAGATGGACGCCGACGACGATAAGGTCTTCGACCACAACCTGCCGCCGACGGTTTCCGATCAGCAGGTATGGAGTTGGACCATCGCGTGGCTGCTGCTGCCGTTGTTTCTTCTCGACGTGGCCGCTCGGCGATTGGCGAGTTGGTTGGCCCTGTCGATTGTCGTGGAACTGCTCATCATCGTCGTGCTGCTCTTCGGCGCGGACGTCATTCACACGACATGGTGGGGCGTGCTCGGGGTCGTGTTGCTGGGGGAGATGATCGGTTGGTCGATCCGCTTCCGCTACATCGGCCCGCTGTTTGATTGGCTGACGCACTCGGTCATCGCCCTGGGAACGACGGGCCAACGAAGCACCGCCGTGCTCGAACAGCTCAAGACCGCCCGCGACCGTGCGAAATCTGAGCCCCAAGCGCAATCGCGGAGTCATGCAGGTGAACATGATGAGACCGCGCCCGTTGACGCCAAGGCCAAGTTCGACGCCGGTGAGCCCACGAAGCAGGCGCCGCCCATCAACATCGAACAGACCCTCGGCGGCGCCGAATCCGCATCGCCGGGCGCCGTCCGCTCGAAACCCAAACCGACCTCCGGCGCGGACGAGACCGCCGAGGACATGACCGCGCGCCTGCTCAAAGCCAAGCGCCGCGCGAAGCGAAAACTCGATGACGAAGGTGCCGGAGGGAATGACTGACTTGATGTATCAGCACGGTTTCGTCGCGTATGGGTGCATCCCAAGAAGGGTGGCGATTTTCGCTACCCGGCGGTACGCGCGTGCCGCTCGGAATGACAAAGACGGGGTCCCCGTGTGTTGCGCGATACGATCGGATAAAATGTTGCGAACGCAACGAAACGTATGGACTTATTGCCGGGTTGGCAGGAGTGAAACATGGCTGACAAGATCGACCCCAACGTCGAAGCGGCGACCAGGGAATTCCGCGCGAAGTTCACGCGCGTGCGCGACGAAGTCGGCAAGGCCATCGTGGGCCACGACGACATCGTTGACGGCGTGCTGACGGCGTTGTTCGTCGGCGGACACGTGCTGCTCGAAGGCGTGCCCGGTCTGGGCAAGACCTATCTGATACGGTCGCTGGCGTCGGCGTTGAGCCTCGACTTCTCGCGCATCCAGTTCACGCCGGACCTCATGCCGGCCGACATCATCGGAACGAACATCATCAACGAAGACGCCAGCGGCAAGCGATCGTTCGAGTTTCAGCGAGGCCCGCTCTTCGGGCAGATGATCCTCGCGGACGAGATCAACCGGGCCACCCCCAAGACGCAGTCCGCCATGCTCGAAGCGATGCAGGAGCACAACATCACTGTTGGTGGCACGCGCTACAAGCTGGACGAGCCCTTCTTCGTGATGGCCACCCAGAACCCCATCGAGCAGGAGGGCACCTACCCGCTGCCCGAGGCGCAGCTCGACCGTTTCCTCTTCAAGCTCGTTGTCCAGTACTCGACCAAAGAGGAGATGAAGACCATCATCGACCGCACGACCACCGGGTACAAACCCGACATCAAACCCGTCATGAGCGGCGCCGAGATTCTCGGCGCGCAACAGCTCGTCCGCCGCATCGTCATGGCGCCGCACGTTCAGGACTACGCCGTTCGCCTCACGATGGCCACCCACCCCGGCGGACCGTTCGCCGTGGACTTCACCAACCAGTACGTCCGCTGGGGCGCAAGCCCGCGCGCCGCGCAGGCGATCACGCTCGGCGCCAAGCTCCAAGCCATGCTCGACGGAAGGTACAATACTTCCTTCAGCGACGTGCAGAGGGTCTATCTGCCCGCCTTGCGACATCGGGTTCTGCTCAACTTCGAAGGCGAGGCCGAGGGCATCGATACCGACGACGCTCTCCGCGAGATTCTCGACAAGACGCCGACCATGGCGGAAGCGGTGGCGTAGGATGACTGTGCCGCAGACTCCACAGACAAGATGATCGCCCTCGTGTAGAATGCCGGACTGATGACTGACGATCAGGCAACACAAGTTATTCCGGAAATCGTGCGCCGGCTGCGCGCCGCGTTGCAACCGTCCATCGTGTACCTGTTCGGTTCCTGCGCGAGCGGAAACACCGGACCCGACAGCGATGTGGACTTACTCGTCGTTGTTGACCACTCCGATCAGAGCTTCTTCCAGAGGGCGGCAGTGGCTTATCGCGCACTTCGCGGCATCGGCGTACCCATCGACGTTCAGGTCTACACCAAGGAGGAGTTCGAGGAGCGAGCCGCGTTGCCGGTTTCCTTTGAGCGGACGGTGAGATCGAAAGGGCGGGTCCTCTATGCGGCCTGAAGGCGCTGAGATCGTGCCGTAACCGAAGGCATGTCATCTGCCTGTTTGCGAGGATTGAAGATTGGCGCCAACCGAAACCGAAGTACAACTCCTCGCACCCGACTTCATGGCCAAGCTGGACCAGCTCGAGTTGGTCAGCCGGAAGATCTTCGCCGGCAAGATGCGCGGCGAGCGGCGTAGCAAACGCCGCGGAGAATCGGTCGAATTCGCCGACTACCGCAACTATGTGCCGGGTGACGACCTCCGCTTCCTCGATTGGAACATTCTCGCCCGACTCGACAAGCTCTTCCTCAAGCTCTTCCTCGAAGAGGAGGACCTGCACGTGAGCATCATCCTCGACGCGTCGAAGAGTATGGATTACGGCGAGCCCAACAAGGGGCTCTACAGCCGGCGCGTCGCGGCGGCGATCGCCTACATCGGTCTGGTCAATCATGATCGCGTTAGCGTCTACCCCTACGCCGACGGTTTGATCGGCGAGATGGCCGGTGCCCGCGGGCGCAGCGTCGTGCGGCGCCTGCTCGATTTCCTCGCGAACATCGAATACGCACCCGCCAGCAACCTCACCCTGGCGTGCAAACAGTACGCCATCCGCCACCCGCAACGCGGTATCGTCTTGGTCATGGGCGACTTTCTCGACAAGGGCGGTTACGAGACCGGTCTCAAGTATCTGCTGGGACGCGATCTGGACATCTACGTCATCCAGATTCTCTCGCCGCAGGAAATCGACCCGCCGGTCACCGGAGACTTGCAGTTGCAGGACGTTGAGGATGATGACGTTGCGGAGGTTACCGTCAGCCGCGCTCTTCTCAATCGGTACAAGCACAACCTGCAAGCGTACTGCGAGGGACTCAAGGAGTACTGTGCTCGCCGCGGGATAAGCTATCTCTTCACCAGCACCGAGGTCGCCTTCGATCAGATGGTGCTGAATTACCTTCGCCGCCGAGGGCTGCTGCGCTGACATGCAATTCCTGACACCCGGAATCCTGGCGACCGCGGCAGCGCTCACCATCCCCCCGCTAATTGCGCTCTACTTCCTCAAGCTCAAGCGACACGTTCACCCGATCTCGTCGACACTCCTCTGGAAGAAAGCCATCGAGGACCTGCACGTCAACGCCCCGTTCCAGAAGCTCCGCAGCAGCCTCCTGCTTCTGCTGCAACTGCTCATTCTCGTGCTGGGCGCGCTCGCCCTGGGACAACCGATGCTGGCGCGCGAAAGGCAGCACGAGAAGACCCTGATCCTCATGATCGACCAGTCCGCCTCGATGGGCGTCATCGAAGACGGAAACCGGACCCGCCTCGAAATCGCCAAATCCGAGGCCAAGCGCGTGGTCGACGCGATGGACGAGCGAAGCAGGGCGATGGTCATCGCGTTCTGCGATCGCGCCACGACGGTATCGTCGTTTGACACCGACCGGGAGTCCCTCAAACGCAAGATCGACACCATCGAACAGACCGACAGCACGTCGACGCTGAGCGAGGCCGTCACCCTGGCCGAGGCATACTCGCAGAACCTGATTCTCGGCGGCACGGTCGAAGGAACTGACGTCGCCCCCTCCTCGGCCGCGCCGCTCGCGAGCGTGATGCTGTTCACCGACGGCCGGATTGAAGACGCTGAGTCCGTGTCTCCGCAGCGCATCGATCTCTCCAACATGGAGGTCGTCCGCGTCGGCGCCCGCACCGACAACGTCGGGATCGTCGTCCTTGACGCCCGCCGAAACTACGAAGCGCCGGAGATTCTCCAGATCTTCGCGACGGTCCGGAACTTCGCCGACGTACCGATGACCTTCGACGCCTCACTCTACATCAACGATGAACACCTCGATGTGCAAACCGTGACGCTCGCCGCGGGCACCACTCTAACAACGTCGGACGACGAAACCGATCCGCCCTCCGGGCAGGCGGACTCGCACGACGCGGCCGCTCCACCCGGCAGTATGGCCGCCGTCGCCTTCGATGAGGTCGAGTACGAGGAAGGTGGCGTCGTGGAGATTCGGCTGGCCGTCGACGACGCGCTCCCGGCCGACAACCGCGCCTGGACCGTCATCCGCCCACCCAGACGTGTTGACGTCTTGTTTGTCACGGAGGGCAACACTCGACTGAGGCGTACCCTCGGGCTGCTCAACGTGCGTCTGAACAGCATGACTCCGCAGCAGTATGAGAGCGCCACGGACGAGGATCTCGTCGCGCAAAACCGCAGCCAATACGACGTCGTCATCTTCGATCGTCACGCAACCGCCCGACTCCCCGCCGGAAACTACATGTTCTGGGGATCCGCTCCGCTGATCGACGGCGTTGAACAAAAGGGCTGGGTCGATGACGAGTACATCATCGATTGGGACGAAGCGCACCCGGTCATGCGGCACGCGCGCATCGGCGCGGCCGTCGTCGACGGCTGGGAGCGGATTCGTCTGCCGGCGGACGCCGAAATCCTCGCCGAAGGCGAGACGGTGGACTCTAACGTCCTATCCTATTTTGCACGTGGCGCGAGCCGGTTCCTGATCTGCGCCTTCTCCCTGGTTCACCTCGACGAGGGCACTGGTGAACTCGAGGCCGTCACCGACTGGTTCCTGCGCGACGACTTCGGCATCTTCATCATGGACTCCGTCGAGTACCTCGCCTCAACCGCGCACACCGGCGGGCTCGTGAGTCTCCGCCCGGGCGAGCCGACCACCGTCAAAACCCCCTCGAGCGCCCGCGAAGTGACGGTCAAGCGACCGGACGGTATTCACGACAGAATCCCCGTCGCCGGCGGGCAATCC
>JAJDDR010000352.1 GCA_029260255.1 Phycisphaerae bacterium | reverse complement strand
GCCGCGACGGTCAGGGAGCGGCCCAGAGAAACCGCACCCTGACCGTCGCGGCTCGGTGTCAGGAAAGCGTCATCAATTCTGAGACACTACACTAGGATGCGCGCGGCCACGTGTTGCGCGAATCGATCCACGTCGGCGCGCGTCGGAAAGACGTTGCAGACACCTCCGATGTTCACGCTCTTTCGTCCGTTGGCGAAGCGCAGGGTCGCGATCTGCGGTTTGCCCTTGCGCACTTGCTTGACGGAGACGCCGCCGACGGTGTTCCAGGAAATCAGATCCGTGCTGAATCCCGGGAGGTGCACGATGAGTCCGTCGGTCGTGATCGCGACTTTGAACCCGCGACGGTAGGACCTGATCAGCATGGTGACGCCGATGATCGCGAGCGGAAACCACACCAGCGCCGCGAGGACGCCGGTTTTCCGCCACGCCGACAGGACCGCGAAGTTGACCACACCGGGGAGGTGCTCGAGGCTCACCCACCCGCCGGTGAAGATCGCGACCCACACCGCGAGAACCTGCTTTGTGTTTGTGACGGGGAACAACGCGCATCGCTCGTCGAATCGTAGCCCGCACTCGGGGCAGGCGTGCTCGGCGGGCAGTCCGTGGAGGGCGTACTTGCAGCGAACGCACCTGGTGAACACCGGGTGCGACGCGGGTTGAGTGTCGTCGGCGTCCATACAGCCATTGTATCGGAAACCTGCGCGGGGCGGGTCGAGTCACTGTCGGTTCGTGTACGGACTTTCGTCGAACGGGCGCGCGAAGCGCTCCTCTCCAAGGATCACGACGAGCAATGTCTTTGCGAGTATCCCAACATCCATGACCAAACCGTGGTGCCGCACGTAGTGGACGTCGTACTTGATGCGCTCGTCCCACGAGATGACCGCGTTGCCGTTGACCTGCGCCAGACCGGTCAGCCCGGGGCGGACGAGGAGGCGTTGTTTCTTGAACGCGTCGTATTCTCTCGTCTGCTCGGGCAGCGTGGGCCTTGGACCGAGCATGGCCATGTCGCCGCTCACGACGTTTAGGATCTGTGGGAGTTCGTCAATCTTGAACCGGCGCAGCATCCGCCCGGCGCGGGTGATGGCGGCGTGGTCGAGCGGGACGATTTCGTTGGGATCGTGCTTTCTCCCGGCGGTCATGGTGCGCAGCTTGTACGGTTGGAATGGTTTTCCGTTCTTTCCGGTTCGCACCTGCGTGTAGAGAATCGGACCGGGGCTGGTCAGCTTCATCAGGGCGATGGCAAGCAGGAGGATTGGACTGGCGATAGCGAACCCGACGAGGCTCAGGACGAGATCGACGGCGCGTTTGCCGCCGCGCGCCCAAAGTGTGTTTGATACGGTTTCGCCCGACGCGCCGGCCGTGGCGGGGGAGCGTCGACTCGGCGGGGAGGTTGATGGGCGGTCGGCCATGTCGTGGAACCCTGAGCGCGTCTGGGCGTCCAAGCCTCTGCAAACCCGGCCGCCACTTTGAACGCCAATCATCACTCAGACCACGCGTCTCATGCAACGCCCACGGAACTCGGGAATTCGCTATTCCATCCGTCTTGTGGCGGTTGCCTGGAGCTCATGCACCCACATCGCCTGCATGGCCTGCAAGCGCCGCCCGACAACGCCGGCGAGATTTCGCATGAACAGATAGCCCGTTTGAGGGTCGGTCTCAAAGAAGGCATGCAGGTCGTCACGGCGCAGGCAGGTCAGTACACATTGGCTCGCGCAACGAGCGCCCAGCGTAAGCCGGTGAGGACCGACCAGCGACGACCACGCAACGACGCCTCCCGCCCGCACGCTCTCCATCGTAACCTCACGTGTCACGCTCAGGATTTCAACGGGGAAGACGAGATCCACCACGCCGTCTTGCACGATCATCAGCTCGTCGGCAACCCGATCACGCTCGAACAGCTTGTGCCCCGCCTGGAACGAAACCTCGCGCCCGCGCGAACTGAGTTCTTCAACGGCTTCACGCGGGATGTCTTCGAAGATCACGGGACGTAAGGGAGGTTGAACCTTGTCCAAATGTCTGACTCCTTTGAACTGCCGAAACCCAACTGCGTCCCAAGGCGCGCCGGCGAGAGAAGACCAACCGCGAGGCGGTGATCTCTAGGGAGCTTCCGGCAGTGTCTGCGCGTACGCCCCGAGGTCGGCGACGTCCTGATACGCGGCGGCGGAATCGTGCCCGCGGGGAAACCCTTGGGGGCACCGCGGCACCGACGCGCGCATGCCGTTGAAGATCGTCCCCGCCACGCAACTGCGTCTCGATGCACAGTACCGGACAACGGAAATCTGTCAAGCGCAGGTTCCCGGCGCCAAGCTTGACCGGGTGCACCGCGGACCAGGAAAATCGCCCCGTCCGGCGCGTTCAGCCGGAGTCGGGCGTCCGCAACGACGGCACAGACGCCGGCAACGAAAGCCACGCCGGTCCGCCTGTTCGCCTGTTCGCAACATTGCCCCGACGAATCACTCTCCGCAACCGGCGTCGTTGCCGGAGGGTCCGGCTTAGAGGATTGCAGCGATGCCGCCACGTGCCCGTCAATCCCACGCCCCGCCGCCCAATCTCCGCGATGTTCACGTCTCACTCCTGTCCAACAACGTAAACCGCCTCCATGACAGGAGTATTTGAACCGGAACCTCAGGTTCCTTGAGCTTGCCTTGCGCTGCAGTGTCAGGCAATCCACGCGGACATTTCCTTTGACGAACGCGCGGGGCGATGGTAGCTTGAATGAAGACACGCGGACCTCTGTCATTGGGAGACGACCCATGGCGATTCAGATATCCAAAATCCTGGTTCCGACTGACTTCTCCGAGCTCTCCTTGCATGCCATCAAGTATGCCCGCGAGTTCGCGGCCACCTTCGAGGCGCAGATTCACTGCCTGCACGTCATCGACGAAGCGTATCAATACTGGTCGACGATGGGGCCCGAGAGCGCACCGGTCGGACCGGCGGTCGAGGACCTTAAGAGTCTGGCCGAAGGGCACATGCAACGATTCAGCGACGAACACCTCGTCGGGCTCGACTACGTGCCGGTCTCCAAGGTGATCACCGGCAGCCCGTGGGCGGACATCGTCCACTACGCGCTGGAGAACACCGTCGACATCATCATCGTCGCGACGCATGGTCGCGGGGGTCTCGCGCACGCGCTTCTGGGCAGCACGACCGAGAAAGTCATTCGCAAGGCGCCGTGCCCCGTGCTGGTCGTCCGGGAGAAGGAGAAGGAGTTCGTCAAACCGTAACGCGCGACGCGGCGAGCATGCCACGCCGCCCTCGCTAGGCTTGCGGCCTGTCATGATCGACAACGACACGAAAGCTCCCGATCGCGCGGTCGTCGCCGGGCGCGTTCGGCAGAACGTGCTCAGCGCGGGCATCGCGGCGGCGATGATGCTCTGGTACGGCTACAGCCGCCTGCAAATCTCGGACGGCGCCGGCGCGTGGGGGCTGGGCGACAAGATCTCGATCTACACGCTGCGTTTCGGCGGCATCGCCATGGTGATCGCGGCGTTGTGGTCGGCAGCGGGGTCGCGGTGGGCGCTGCTGTTCGACGGCGCGTGCTCCGCGCTGATCGGCGTACTCTTCGGGTTGAGCGGCATATTGCTAACGACCGGCGGCGGGTCGGGGTTTCTGTACGTCATCTTCGGCATGGTGTTCCTTCTGGGCGGTGTTAGTAACGTGCGGGAGTGGCTGGCGTTCGCGCCCGCTTCGGAAGCGGGAGCAGCGCGCCCGGTCAAGGCGCCCGACCCGCGCACACTGCGCCCGCAGGATGTGATGCCCACGGACTCACTCGCCGGCAGACTGCGAGATGGCCGCCAGCAGGACAACCACAGGACGCAGAAGCCGCCCCCGCTGGATGCTGCAACCCCGCCGCCGGTCCCGAAAGCGCCGCCCAAGCCTGCGGAGGATGACAAGCCGCCGCCGGAGGGGTTCCTGTCGTCTTTCGCGCCGGAGCAGGATGATAGTAGTGCCAACGGCTGACACTTTACGAGGCGCGGGCGATACGCCGGCGCGCTACGCGCGACAGGTACTGTTCCGTGAGATGGGCGAGGAGGGACAGCGCAAGCTGCTGGCCTCGCGGGTGACGCTGGTGGGCTGCGGGGCGTTGGGCACGGTGCTGGCCGAGACGCTGGTGCGGGCGGGCGTCGGGTTCGTGCGCATTTGCGATCGGGATTACATCGAACGCAACAATCTCCAGCGGCAGGTGCTGTTCGACGAGAACGACATCGCCGAGAATCTGCCCAAAGCCGAGGCGGCCGCGCGCAAACTGAGGTCGATCAACTCCGACGTGACGATCGAGGCGGTGGTGACCGACGTCAATCACGAGAACATCACCCGGCTGTGCGAGGGCGCCGACCTGCTGCTCGACGGGACGGACAACTTCGAGACGCGGTTTCTGATCAACGACCTTGCCGTGAAAACATCGCGACCCTGGGTGTACGGAGCGGTGATCGGCGCGACGGGCCTGTGCATGCCGGTGATTCCGCACGAGACGCCGTGTTTGCGGTGCGTGTTCGAGGAAGCTCCCCCGCCGGAGATGAACCCGACGTGCGACACGGCCGGGGTGCTCGGCCCCGCGGTGAACGTGGTGGCCGGCTTGCAGGCGATGGAGGCCATGAAGATCCTGTCGGGGCGGCTCGACGCAGTGACCCGGCAGTTGATGAGCATTGACGTCTGGACTTCGCGCATCACGAATCTGAACGTGCAGTCGAGCTATGACAATGGCAACTGCCCCTGCTGCAAGCGGCAGTCGTATGAATATCTGTCCGGCAGAGCGGGCACCAGCGCGACCACACTGTGCGGCCGCAATGCCGTGCAGATCAATCAGCCGCCCGGCGCGCGCGTCGACTTCGCCGCGGTAGCCGAGAAACTCGCGACGGTCGCAACCGGCGACGTGAAGCGCAACGCCTTCATGGTCCGCTGCACGATCGGCGAACACGACATCACCGTCTTCGCCGACGGCCGCGCCATCATCAAAGGCACCCCCGACCCCGACACCGCCCGCTCCCTCTACGCCAAATACATCGGCGCGTGAGGCCGCGAGCGACGCTCGCGGGGCTTTCGGTCCTGCGCAGGGTCGGGCGGTGTGTGGCTTCGCACGATTTGCGATTCGCGTCATGAGTCATTCCGAGCGCATGCGATGAATCTCGGGCCGTTGCTACGAGTGTTCCCGTTGGGCTTCATTTCCCGCGCTCTCGCCAAAGGTGTTTTTCGGAGCCGCGACCGTAAGGGAGCGGTTGACGCAGAAACGCCCCGACAATGTTGAATGTGGCATCGCCAAGAGAACGAACAGTAGAGACAGACTCAACCACCCTCCGTCCGACACGCGAGCGACGGCAACGGCTGAGATGATCACGGTCGTGATCGCAAGCGCCGGCAGTGTGCAGGTCTTCTTCGTGGCAGCACCCGGTCAGACTCGTGTCGACCGAGCCATCTCGCTTAAGTGACACCCGTCGTTTAGCGTCATTTTGCTAGCTTCGCTAGCTGTTCGAAATCGGTTTCGCGCAGGATTCGTATTTGCAGCCCTTTTGCAATTAGGGCCTCGGCTTTGCGATGCTTGCTGCTCTTCTCATGGCCAGCCAGCTTCCTTACGTCTTGGTCTCCCACGACCAACATGGTGGTTTTCTTGCTGACGCCTGCGGTGACTCGACACCCAAGCTCGGCCGCAAGATCACCCGCTTGGTCCCGGGGAATCCTCAGCGTCCCGGTAAACACAAGCACTTCGCCGAACAAGTGCCCTTCTGGGTTTCCATCGCGCGTCGGATCTCGCTTGGCCCCTGTTCTCGGTCCCGAGATCGGTTGCCGGACACGCTGGAGCCACCGCTCGACATCGAGGGCGGTTTTCCTCATCGCGGCATTGAGTATGTAGGCTGCGGCCTTTGCATCCTCCAGGGCGTCGTGATGACCGAATTCGTAACCTAGAAAAGCACAGACGTTGGCCAACCCATATCCGCGGCACGCGAACTCTTCCCATGCACGACGAGCGACACGAGCTGAATCTAGCCACTCGCAGCGAGGATGGCGTAGGTCGTGCCAATCAAAGGCCTGCTTTACGGCTACGCGATCGAAGTGTGTGTGGCAGACAGCGACGCGGTCATCCAAGAGCCGATGAATCGTGCTGCACACGTCCGGAAGTCTTGGGGCACCTTCTACCGTCGTCTCGTCGATACCGTGTATTGACACGTTGATTTCGTCAAAGTCGTCCTCAGGGTCAATGTAACTTCTCCACTCCTCTATTAAGGTCTCCTGCTCGTACAGCGCGATGCCGACTTGGCAAATGGACGTCATATCAGCATTGGCCGTTTCAACATCGATGGCTGCGAATTCCACTCGCCCTACCGCCTCTGGTCCGGGTCGTTTTTGCAGAACAGCTCCCAACAATCCTGGAGCTTCGCTCTACCGATGCAGATGATCGTCCACCCATTTTCCATTTCGTGGGCGGTATAGCGATGCTGCTTACGGTCCACTTCTTCGGCGTATTGATGCAATGGGTCCTCCAGGTAGTCGCCTTTGGTTATGCTGTAGTCGAGGAAGTAGTCCCATCGCCTGCTGCCAACTTCCCCCGCAACGGATAACGTACCCCGCCCCAGGCAATACTCTTGAAAGTCGGTGCTCGCGAAATCATAATCGTACTCGTCGACCATGACAAGAAAGTCGGTCTCCTGGCAAAGTGCGTTCGCGCCCGGCCTTTTCCACGGTTTCGGAATCTTCCTCCGGGTGACCTTCTGTCCCTTTGTCGAGGGGCGCTCGTCATATTCGGCTTCAATTGCTCGGCAACGCGCTTCCTCTCTCTCGATGTGAAACTGGTGGATCTGATCTTCGATGCTCGGGACCATAGCTTGCCTCTTGATGCTGTGGTTCTGCTCTAGCCGTAGCAAGTCTATCGCACTGCATCGCGAACACAAGGTACATTGATGGGTGCACCTTGGCGACGCAGGCAGCGCGAACCCCAACGTTGCATGAATCCGCCGGGGTTGTGTCAGGCGGCTGGGCGCATAACAGGGGGTCACACACGGGGCGTCGCACACATAAAGGCATTAAGCTGGCCGGGCTACGTTTGCTCGGGTTTCGGCGGCTTTCGCGGCGGGGGGTGCCGATTTCGAGGGCACGATGCCGGGTGGTGCGGCGGGCTCGCCCGTCGATCGGGAAGACCGTCGCCTCCTGAAACGGGACGTCTTGCGAGC
>JAJDDR010000351.1 GCA_029260255.1 Phycisphaerae bacterium | reverse complement strand
CGGCCCGCGCGTCGTCGCGCTGTAGCGGAACAGCCCGTGCTGGAGTTCCTTGTGGTCTCCAAGCGACTCGCCGTGGTCACCGGCCACAACGACGATGGTGCGTTCACGCAACCCGCGCTCATCAAGCCAGCCAAGCAATCGACCGACCTGGGCATCTGCGAACGCGATCTCCCCGTCGTAGCCGTCTTCCAACTCGGTGTCGTACGGCGGCGGCGGCTCGTAGGGGTGGTGGGGGTCGAACAAGTGGACCCATGCGAAGAACGGCGCGTCGGGCGATTCGTCCAACCACTGCAACGCCGCGTCGGTGGTCTCATTACCGGGGCGCTCCACCTCGTCCGGCGACGAGCGGGCAACGGTCTGGCGCCCGGTGATGAAATCGTAGGCGTCAAATCCGTCGCTGAGACCGAAATACTCATGTAGAACAAACGCCGAGATGAACGCGCCGGTGCGGTAGCCATGGTCTTTGAAGACCCTTGCGAGTGTCGGCGTTTTCTTGCTCAGCACGGTCCCGCCGTTGACCCGCACTCCGTTGACAGCCGGATAGGTGCCGGTCAGAAGCGACGCATGCGACGGGAGAGTCAGCGGCACTTGGCAGTAGGCTTGATCGAACCGAACGCCGGATTCGGCGAGCCCGTCGAGCGTCGGCGTTCGTGCCTTAGCGTGCCCGTAGCACCCGATACGATCGGCGCGCGTGGTGTCGAGCGTGATAAGCAACACGTGCGGCGTGTCGGGACTGGGCTCGGTACGATCGGCCGGGCGCGAACGCTCGCATCCGGCGAACCCGAGCATGCATGCAGTGACCAGCGCTGCCGGTCGCCACTTCGTATCCGCTCTTGGGACGGAGAGAAACACGTGTCATGCTACTGCGTCGCACCGGCGTCACACAACCGGCGGGCCTCGGATTGCCGGCGGCGCGAACTAACGCAGGCCCACGCTCGACGCCTTCCGCCGCAAGGCGCTTTCGAGTTGCCTCGCCAGACCCGGGTCGTCGTCGCCGTTGGTTTCGAGGAACATCGCCACGTCGGACAGGTCGACCTTGCCGTCATGATTCAGGTCCGCGTGAGCGGCGGCGGCGGCGGTCAGTCCGGCCTGCTGCAATTCCGCGACGGTGATCTCGCTACGCCGCGGGCGCTGCGCGGAGGCGGCACCGGGATTGCAGACCACGGCGCACGGGCTGACGGCGTGCTCGAACATGTTGAGGACGATAAATGTGTAGTCGGCCAGCGTTACGAAACCGTCCCCGTTCAGGTCCGGGTGGAAGGCGTCGTGGTCGCACGGCGAGTTCATACCGACCTGGGCCATGTACTGACCGACGAGGATCGCCTGGTCGACGATGTCGATTGTCCCGCTGCCATCGACGTCACCCTGAATCAGCCAGTGGCAGGTGGGGTTGGATGCGGGTGAACCGCCCAGGGTGGCATGGAACTCGCCGCTCTGGGGATCGCACGCGATGGAACAACTCGATGCGAGCGTGTGCCGGGGATCTCTGACCGCAAGGCACGTCCACAGCGCGGCCGGCACTTCGACGACGGCCGAGCCGTGTTCGCGAGCGTCTCCGAGGAGACCGAACGCCACCTCGTGCGAGACCACCACGGGGTCGCCGGCGGAGCCGCACTCGCTCACGGCGAAATCGAGGCACCGCTGAACCGGTGCATCGGGAAAGACGTGGGCCATGGTCGGCGACAGATCGACGTCGACGACCAGCGTATTGAGTCCATTGTTCTCGATGTCCGCGGCGCAGTCGGACGTCACACCGCACGCAGCAGTATAGGAGCACCGGATCTCCGTGCGCCCGGGCAAGAATTCACCACCCCCGTCGAGGTAGTCATCGAGATCGATGCCAAACGGGATGACCGGCACCGCGCAAGTCGTCCCTTCGCAAACGTCTTCTCGACAGAATCCGATGCACACCGTGTTGCCGGGGCAGGGGAACCCGACGGCGTCGGCATGTTCGACGCACACGTCGCCGCCACAATCGGCGCTGCCGGAGCACAGGTTGCCGCGGCCGCAATCGAGATCCCCCAGACACGCCGGGAAATACTCCACCGTGCAGAAATCCGTCGCGCCCTGCGACACGGTATCGCATGGGTCCGTCACGATGATCGGAGGGAACAGGACCTCTCGCAATACGCTCCCGCATCGTGCGCCGCCGGAACTGCTATGCGGACACTCCCAGATGGGGGGTTCGCCGTAAACGACGATGTCCCCGATTGCGGATGGCTCAACATCGCCGTCGCAACCGGTGAGGGGAATCGGCCCGAAGGCGCCGCCAATGCTGGTCGGCGGGTCGTGCTTCCGAAAACGAACGGCATCAGTGACTAGGCAGTCTGCAATCGGAGTGAAAACCAACCGCATGATGGTCCCGCCATGCACCGCGCCGTTCAATGCGTTGCAGGGCAGCGCCGGTGCGAGCCCGATCGTCACGTCGATCGTTCCGAACACCGGGTCGATCAGGCTGATGATCGGTGGGCTCGCGCCGAACTCGCTCTCGGGGTCGGTCTCTATGGACACGAAGTCCAGCGCGGCGACGTCCCACTCCAGGAAGATCTGCGCCCCGCAGGCGGGTGCTGTGGTTTCGCCCAGCTCGACATCGACGATGAACTCCCCGCCTTGCGCGAAGCACACGGGATCGACGCAAACACTCCCGTTCAGCGGATCTAGGTCGTCGTCGATGCACCGCGATGCGCCTTCCGTGCCGCCGGGGCACTCGGAGTCCTCGCTGGTGCAACCGACCGTCGACCCGATGACCTCGACGCTGCGAAGTTCAAGACAGAGCGAATCGGGCGGATTGAAATTGTTGGCCGTCGGTCCGGCATCGTCCGCACGCCATGAACGATCCGTCTCACCCGCGGCGTTGGAACAGAAGACGCCCGCGGCGCAGCAGAGGAGAATCAACTTGTGACGCCTCAGCCTCATGAGCATGTCCGACAAACCATCCGGGAGACGTGGCCCGCGGCAACGCGCGTACGAATCCAATCAACCGGTCAGCAACGATGCACCGAAGGGCGTGCATGAATGACGGCTAGCCGAGAATCGCGGGGGTCCACCCCAATACCGGCGTGCGCGATCCGCGGACAAGTCTGCGGCGTGATGGACGATGGACCACCCCGTACGCTTCGCCCCTCCAGTTGGACCATTATAGTCTAGGTAACCTGGATAACAAAGGTGGCTTGGGATGTTCCGCGCGTGGCGTGGTGGCGTCCGGGCGGGCGATCCTATCGGCCTGTGACAAACCGTGCGCATGGTGCATAGACGACGAACTGACAAGGAGTTATGAGCATCCGAGCAGGGATTGGCGTCCGGCGCGGCCGGCGTCCTTAACGTCCTCGTCGGTTTTTTCGACGATCGGTCGTCGCGTTCGCCGGTCGCTCAGGCTCCGCCGCTGCCACGGAGACGACGGAAGGCGAGGTCGATGCCACCTCGATGCGTCCGTTGCGTGAAGCGATGAGAAACGTCTGCCAGTCGGCTCTGACGTCCACGACAAACGCACCCGCGGCAGCGTCCGATACACGGTAGGTGTAGGTAGCGAGGTATGCCCTGGCCTGCGTCGGTACACCCTCCGGTCGCGACAATCCGGCAAGCATTTGCGCCTTGCGCGCGTTAAATGCGACGAAGGTGGCGGGTTGATGGGTGAAGACGAACGCACGGTCGTCGTCGATCGAGACGTCCAGCAGTTCCAGCGCACCGCGGCGGCCGCCGCTCACCTCGAGGTCCAACTGGTAGCCCTGCAGCGAAGACAGTGGACTGTCCAAGAAGACGCGCACCTCCACGAGCGAGCCCGGCCGCGCCTCGCGGCGACTCGCTACAACCGACAGGGTCGCGTCGCCGACCGCAACCGGCTGGAGCACTGGGAGCTGCGTCGCAGTGTGTGTGTCCATGGGGCAGGCGCACTGGTTGTGTCCACTGAACGCAGTCAACACGTGGTTGGCGTCGTGAATGTTGCAGAACCCGTCGGGCGGACACGCCCCGAACGGACCGCCGAGGTCGGCATTCAGCGCGTCACATCCATTGTCTCCCGAAAAACAGGTGAGGATGTGGTTCCGATCGTGAATGTTCGCAAACATATCGGGCGGGCACACGCCGAACGCCCCGCCGGCGTCACCCACGACGCGCTCGGTCGCGCCGCACTGTCCGTCGGCGCACTCAAACCAGAAGCACACGTCGCCGATCACACCATCGGCATCAAGATCACCACAGTCGACGACCGTATCACACTGGCCCAGGACACGCGCCGCGCCAAGCAGATTCTGCAGTTCGCACCCGGAGACCGGATTGACGCGTGTGCACATTTCCGACAATCCGCACGTCCCGGTGTCGTTGGGATTGCACGGCGAGCCGTCGGTCGGACATTCAAACTGCCCGCCCCAGAGCACCTCGGTACGACTGAACATTCCGGCGGCTTCGACGAGATCGATCACCGACGAGATCGCATCGGTCGCGACGAACGTGAACGTCGCGACGAGGAGCCCGCCAGGGGGCACGGTGGCCGGCCCTATGCCGACGGGCGGATCAAAATCCCCCTGCGCCGAATAGAGCGCATCACCATCGTTGAAGGGAACGCCCAGCGGGACTACGTCGATCCCCTCATTGAGGTTGTCGAAGTTGACGTCATTCAGGAATCCGGAGAGCAGCCAGGGATAGGGGCTCGCATCATTGCTGGCTCCGGTGAAAACTACTCTCTCGGGCTCCCAGGTAAGAACGGCCTGAAGCCCGAATACCGAAACCTCGGCGCCGGGTTCGACGGGCAAGACATAGAGCTCCAGATCGAACGGAGCGCTCTTGCAGTCCGCTGCGTTGCCGCTGCATGCGGCCGGCTCGCCGGGCGCGCACGGCTGACCGGCGTCGCCCGGACTGGTGCTTCCGTCACAGGTGTACACGAGGTCCCGCACGACACTGGGGCGCCACACCAGATTCACCGGAGCGGGCGCTTCGTTGACGCACAGCCCGGTTGTCGGGTCGCAGGTGTCGTTGGTGCAGGCGATGGGGTCGCTGCAATCGCGCAGCGTGTGCACGCACGAGCCGGTCGCGGGTTGACACAAGTCCTCCGTACAGAGGCTTCCATCGTTACAGTCGACGCCCACCAGGAACGAACACGTTCTGCTCACAGTGCAGAAGTTCGTGGTGCATGCGTCAAGGTCGTCACAATGCGCGGCGTCCAGGCACTCGTAGCACATACCATCCTGTGGGTCGCACACCGGCGTCGGAATAGAGCAAGTGACCGGAGCACCCGGCTGGCAGTGACCGTTTCCATCGCAACTCTCGACGCCGTTGCAGAGATCGCCGTCGGAGCACTCTGCCGCGGCATTGCATGGGATATTGAAGAGCGGCGCGCCGCGAAACTCTACGCGCGACGGCGGCACGGGCCCGCAGTTCATGATGCGAATGGTGGAAGACGGTTGTCCCGCCATCGCAACGACACCGGTCGCGGGGGCAACCGCAGTCATGTCGATCGTCGCGATGCGTCGCCATTCCGGAGAGACGCCCAACCCCGTGGTCAGCGTACACCCACCCACTTCATCCACTCCGCCGGGCACACAGGCACCCGACGCCTGATCAGCGAAATCAGCGGCCGGCGACACCGCGTCACACGTCATCAGCGCACTGTTGAACGCGATGTCCGCATACACGCATTGCAATCCGGACAACGATGCATCTTCCTGGCGAGCCCACAACTCGACCACGAAGGGTCCCTGGTCGATCAGGTCGAAGCTCTGGGGCGGTGTGCCGAATTGAAAGTCAATCCCGCTAGCGATCGGCCGGACGACCGGCTTAATGCTGACGAGAATCGCCGGTGCCGGCGGCGCCGGTGGATCGCACTGCGCGACGGCGAAGCCAGCCGCGCACGCGACGAACGCGAGCGATGTTGCGATCATCGGCCAAAACCCTCCGATGGGCACACGGGACGCACCTCAACAGCGGTCCGAGGCATCCCCTGCCCGGACATTCCCAACAGCTGGCGTCGAGACTCGCAGCGAGTCGCGCCGGCCGCACGCTTTTCTTCCCGACGGCGTCTGATCAGGCCCGCGCGAAGCCGCGCGCCTGTGCGCGGCAACCTTGGACTACCGAACGCCGCTCGTCATTTCGCGGACTCCAACGGCCCAAGCAGCCCGCCTTGCTTTCTCATCGCTCCCGGGCATGATCGACGGCCCCAGTCTCGTCGTGGTTCCAGTCACGACCCGAACGAAGATCCGTGGCCAAGTCACTGGTCACCACAATCACTGCCGGCGATGTCGATTCCACTTCAATCCTGCCTTGGTGCGACGCAATCAAATACGTCTGCCGATCCGAACGCACATCAACAACGAATGGACCCAGCGCATCGTCCGAAACACGATAGGTGTAGGTCGCCAGGTAACCGTTTCGGGGCGAGGCCACGCCCTCCAGGGACTCCAGCCCGCTGAGCATCCGCCCGTTACCAACATTGAACGCGTCGAAGATGCCAGAGGCACCGAAGAACACATGGTCCCTGCGCTGCTCCACTGAAATGTCCACTAGCTCGAGTTGACCACGACGCCCGCCACTCACTTCGACGTCCAACTGGTAGCTCTGAAGATCCGGCAGTGCGCCTTCGACGAATACGCGGACGTTGACGTGTTCGCCGGCCCGAACCACACGCCGATCCCACACCGCCGACAGCGCTGCACTCTCCGCGACGGTCGGCGCCATCGCCGGGCCCGGCCCTCCACCCGCGCAACTACAAGCGCTGTCTCCCGCGAATGCCGCCAACGCATGATTCGCATCATGAACGTTGCAAAAGCCGTCCGGTTCGCAAGCGCCGAACGCGCCGCCAACGTCAATGTTGAGAGGATCGCAGGGATTCGTTCCCGAGAAACAAGTCAGCGCGTGGTTTCTGTCGTGAATGTTGGAAAACCCATCGGACGGGCACGCGCCAAACGCCCCGCCGGCATCGCCGAACGGTCGGTCAACCAGGTGGCACAGGTTAGTGGCATCACACTCCACCCAGAAACAGACATCATCAGTGATACCATCCAAGTCCTGATCGCCGCAGTCCGAGATCGTCTCGCACCCTCCCACAAACTGCAGGGATCCGAACGCTTGCTGGATTTGACAACCGGCGGGCGATCCCACCTCGATCACACAGACGTCGCTCGGACACGCGAAGAAGTCGTTAGGATTGCACAAAACGCCCGAAAGGGCGCATCGGTACAGCCCACCCCACACCACCGACGACGTGCTTTGCTGTCCTGCAGTCAAGGCGATCTGGACGACCGACACCTCCTCGTTCGTCACCTCGAACGTAAACGTGGCCACCTTGAGCCCCACGCTATCCCCCGGAACATTGGCCGGACCGAGCCCGCCGAACACCGGGGGCAATTGCGACTGGGCCGAGAACCACGCATCGCCGTCGTTGAATGGGATTCCGAGCGGAAAAACGTTGATCCCATCGTTCAGATTATCGATAAGAATGTCATTCTGGAACCCCGAGAGCTGCCAGGGGTAGTCGGCGAGAGAGGTATCCACATCCAGGAGTATGATTCTCGTGGGGTCCCAAACGAAGATGGCTTCCAGGGAATCCATCAGGACGTCGACCCCGTCAACGGCAACCGCGTGCAGATCCACCTCAATCGGGCCGCTGGTGCAGTCACCCGGGTTGCTGCTGCACGCCGTCACATCGCTGGGCAAGCAGATCGCTCCCAGGTCGGGCGGACTGCTCACGCCGTTGCAGGTGAAGACCGCGGAGATCACGCTCGGCACCCACCTTAGGCTCACCGGGCTCGGACCCTGATGAACGCAAGACCCGTCAAGCAGCTCGCAGCTGTCAGTGTTGCAGGCGATGCCGTCATCGCAATCCACCGGCGGGAATTCGCACAAACCGGTGAGCGCGTTGCAAACGTCTTGCGAACACAGGTTGCCGTCCGCACAGACGACAGTCTGTGGGAACACGCACGTGTTGGACGCGTCACACGAGTTCTCCGTACACAGGTTGAAGTCCTCACAATCTCCGTTGCCGACACACTCCTTGCACACCCCATCCGCCGGGTCGCAAAGAGGAGTCGGGTCTGCACAAACTACCGCCGTACCCGGCACGCAGCCATCGAGGCCGGCGCCGGGGTTCGCCGGGTCGCAGACTTCGACGCCGTTGCAGAAATCGAGGTCGTCGCAGTCCGCGGCACCCGCGCAGATCAGATCGATGTCGAACGACACGCTGTTGAACTCGACCCGCAGGACCGAGACGCTACCGCAACCGATGATGGACATCTCATGGTCCGGCAAGATCCCGGTGCCCGTCTGGATCACGGTGCCGACGGCGGCAGCATCCGCGATCATGCCGACGGTCGCGATCCTCGCCCAATCCGGTGTCACACCGAGCCCCTGCGTGAACGTGCAGCCGCCGAGCTCATCGACGAGGCCCGGGGTACATGCGCCGGTCG
>JAJDDR010000036.1 GCA_029260255.1 Phycisphaerae bacterium | reverse complement strand
TGGAATACCGCTCGATGCAGCGCGCCAAGCTGGATCGGCCGACCGGGCGCCCGCTGGAGCATCAGATTGTCGTCATCAGCGGCGGCGCCGGTGCCATCGGGGCGGCGATCGCCGAGACCTGTGCCAAAGCCGGCGCGCACGTCGTGGTGACCGACGTTGACGAACAACGCCTCGAACATGTCGTGCAACGGGTCGAGGGCGCCTGCGGAGCCGGCACCGCCGCCGCGCTGATTATGGACGTGACCAGCGAGGATTCCGTGCGTGACGGCTATGCCGAGATCTGTCGCCTGTACGGCGGCGTCGACGTCATCGTCCCCAACGCCGGTGTCGCCCACGTGGCCGCCATCGAAGATCTTCAAGTCGATGACTTCCGCCGCGTGCTCGACATCAACGCCACCGGATACTTGCTATTCATGCGCGAGGGCATCCGCGTCCTCCGGCAACAAAACCTCGGCGGGCACATCGTGATCAACAGCAGCAAGAACGTCTTCGGTCCCGGCAGAGATTTCGGCGCCTACAGCGCCTCGAAAGCCGCCGGGCACCAACTCGGCAAGGTCGCCGCGATCGAACTCGCCCCGCACGGCATCCGCGTCAACATGATCAACGCCGACGCCGTCTTCGCCCACGACGATGTCCCTTCGGGCCTGTGGGCGGAGGTCGGCCCCCAACGCGCCCAGAGTCGCGGCATGAAGACCACCGAGTTGCCCGAGTACTATCGCGCGCGCAACCTGCTCAAGGCGCGCGTCCACGGCCACCACGTCGGCAACGCCGTCGTCTTCTTCGCCAGCAACGCCACGCCGACGACCGGCGCGACCCTCCCCGTCGACGGCGGCGTCGTCGAAGCGTTCCCGCGCTGAATACTACGGCGTCTCACAATCGCCACGGTCCCAGAATATCGCCTTTCGCCCGAATCCCGGGCCCAGAGACCCGTTGAATTAACCCACGGGTGCACACTAACCCCAATACGGTTCACTTAAGGCGCGTAAAGTAAGCCTCTCATTGACGATAGAAGGATTGTAGAGAGTCCATCTATCACAATGAAGGCTAATGCTATGAAGGCGATCGACTATGGAGGGCCTACGGCTGAAGCCGGCTTGGAGTTGCCGGCGCCCGTCATGGTTCTCGAAGCACTCAGTCGTTTCATACCACCACAGACCATTCGTACGGTTCTGACTGACACCGGCAGACAGACCCGACGTGTCAGGCGTCTGCCGGCGACGGCGGTCGTCTGGTTGGTCATTGCCATCGGCATGTTGACACACTGGCAGAACCGCGATTGCTAAGGAGCAGCACCGAACCCTCGCAAACGCCTCATGCGCGCGAGGCCGCTTCCTGACGGGCGCGGTTCTGACCACTTTGCGCTGTACGGTAAGGCTGCCGGGCGCGGCGTGCATGTGCTCGGTCGCGTGGGCAAGCACGTCGTTTTCAAACGCACGGAGACCTTCAGCGACGGTTCGTACCTGGCGGTGATCTATCCGAGCGACAAGGATCGGCGTCATCAGGTCGACGGCTTGGTCGTCCACGTCATCGAGTACACACTGGACGAGCCGAATCGAACCGTTCACGGCGAGTGCCACCGCGCAGCCATGATCCAACACATCGCCCAAGGCCGGCTGCCGCCTCGTGCGAACCGCATCGACCCGCGCGTGGTCCAGAAGAAGATGTCCAACTTCGGCAAGAAAAGGCCCGAGCACTGCCATCCGCCTCAGTCACGACGTCCGTTCGAACAGTCAGTTGTGATCTTTGAGTGAACCGTATTGGGGCCGGTGCAGCGCGCCCGTGGGGATGCCGGCATGGATTACAGACCAAGTTGGGCGGCGATTCCCGACAGCGCGGCGACGCACTCGTTGATGTGCTCATCCAATGGAATCCCGATCAACTCCGCTCCGGAGTAAATGTCATCACGTGACACCGCCGCGGCGAATGACTTCTGCTTCAGCTTCTTCTTGACGCTCTTGGCCGCTAGTCCGTTCAGCCGCTCGGGGCGCATCAGCGCGACGGCGTAGATGAACCCGCAGAGTTCGTCGACCGCAAACAGCGTCTTGCGCAGAAGCGTGTCGCGTGGGTATTCGTCGAGGTTCCACTCCGCGTGCGACAGGATGGCGCCGACGACTTGCTCATCCGCGCCTCTGGCTCGGAGTATCTTCGCCCCCTGGCGCGTGTGGTCAGGCGGTTCCGGAAAGCGTTCATAGTCGAAGTCATGCAGCAGGCCGACCAAACGCCAAGTCGCCTGGTCCTCTGCGAAGCGCGCGGCGTATCGTCCCATCGCCGCTTCGACCGCGAGCATGTGGCGGATCAGTGCGTCGTTCTTGACGAATTCACCAAGCAGCGCCAGTGCCGTTTCTCGATCCATGCGTGAACTCCTGCCGCAACCTCGCCAAGGTTTGACTACCTCGCGCGGCGGAGTAAGATCACCGATACGGTTTGTCGAATCTCCGCGCCGCGATTATAGGGACCGAGCTTGAAAGATCGAGCCAGACAGCGCTTCGCTACCGAAGAGCTCGCCGTCGTCCTCAGCCGGTATGACTTGGGCGTCATCGAATCGATCACCACGTTTGAACGCGGCTCGCGCCGCAGTCCGAAAGTCGGCATCGTCTCAGAACGCGGCAAGTTCCTCTTGAAACGCCGGGCGGCGGAGCGCCGCAGCGAACGGCGGGTTGCCCTGGCGCACGCTGTGCAGCGCGCGCTGAAGGCGTGCGACTTCCCGATTGCCAAGCTCGTTCCGACGCGCAACGGGTCCGACACGTTCACGCGTCTCGGAGACGAAACATACGAGTTGTTCGAGTACGTGGTCGGGCATGAGTACGGTGGGGAGGCGTCGCAAACGCGCGACGCCGGACGTGTGCTGGCTCGATTCCACGAGGCGCTGCGCGGTTTCAGAGTTTCCGCCGACGCGCCGGTTGGGAGCTACCACGACGTCAACGGCGTCCGAACGGCGTTGCACGCGATTCCGAAGGCGATCTCCAGTCACGACAGCGTTTCCGGGCAGGAGGCCGCACTGCTCGGAGTGATTCAGCGGTTGTTCGACGACTACGATCGTGCGGCGGATTCCATCAACGCGCTCGACTTTCCTTCCCTCCCCATTCAGATCGTGCATGCGGATTGGCATCCGGGCAACATGCTCTTCAAACGCGATGAAATCGTGGCCGTCATCGACTACGACTCCTGCCGGGTGGCACAACGCGTCGTGGATGTCGCCAACGGCGTCCTCCAGTTCTCTCTGGCTACCGGCGGGCATCCCGACCATTGGCCCACTTCGCCCGACGAGGTACGACTCAAGGCGTTTCTCGATGGATATCTGCAGAGCGTCACACTGTCCGAATCCGAGCGGCGCTGCGTGCCGCACCTCATGATCGAGGCCTTGATCGGCGAGAGCGTCTTTCCGATCGCGCGTGCCGGTTCCTTCGGGCGATGGACCGGATATGGGTTCCTGCGCATGATCGCGCGAAAAGTCGGATGGCTGCAGAGCAACGACTCCTCTTTGTGTCAACTCATGGCAGGGCGGTCTCCTGACGTGACATGAACGCGACCGGGATCGAGAAAGGGCGATGGATGCGGTTGAGGAATTCGATGCTCGGGTGGATCTTGGTGTTCTCTGCAGCCGCGCGGGTCGCGGCGGCGGGCGAACAGCCGATCCTGCTGAGGGAAGCTCTGGTGATTCCGTCGGTCGGCGGCTCAGGACGTGTTCCATTCCGCCCCGACGCGGTACACGCGAAGATCGCTGCCGGGACCTGGACGGCGCCGGTGGCGGGCGCATCGGTGCTGCTTCCAGACGGGGAGAAACGCGTCTGGACGGCCGCGGTGGCCGGTGAAGACGGCTGGTTGACCCACGAGGCCCTTCTTGGCGGGTATGCGTTCTTCTCGATCGACGCGGACACGCCGGGCGTGATGACACTCGAAGCGCGCGCACACGGGATGGTGTACGTCAACGGCGAGCCACGCTACGGGGACCGATACGACACAGGGAACGTCAGAATCCCGGTCGCGCTGAGGCGTGGGGAGAACGAGTTCCTGTTTCACGGCGTGCGGGGGCGTTTGTGGGCACAACTCGTGAACCCGCAGCAGCCGCTGCAGTTCAACGCGCTCGACGCGACGCTGCCGGATATCGTTGTGGGCGAGGGCGGTCGGTTCCTGGGCGCGATATGCCAAGGCGCGATACGATGCGGAGACCTTCGCCTATCGCGGCAACGGCTCGATCGATGTCGTGCCGGACACTCTGTTCGATGCCAATTCCGACCGGGATCGCAACGTCGTGCTGTATGGAAACGCGACGACGAACGCCGCATGGTCGCAGTTGTTGAACGGAAGTCCCGTACGAGTTGCCGCCGGTGAGGTCACCATTGGAAATCGGTCGTTGGCCGGGTCGAATCTGGCGTGTTTGTTCCTCCGGCCTCGGCCGGGCAGTGAGATCGCCGCCGTGGGCGTGGTCGGCGGGACCGGCCTTGCGGGCATGCGATTGACCGATCGGCTGCCGTATTTCGTGTCCGGCGTCGCCTATCCGGACGTTTGTGTCCTGGGTCCCGCCGTGCTGGCAGAAGGCGCGATCGGTGTGCGCCTTGCGGGGTTCTTTGGTTTGGACTGGGGCGAGGAATCCGGGGAACTTGTCCGCCGCGGCGACGCGAAGGACTGAGCTGCGGTGTCCGAGGAGCGGATCGCGAACGGGTGCTGAGGTCCACGATGTGCAAAAAAAACGGCCCGCCACCGGCAGAAACCGGGGCGGGCCACAATCTTAGAGGGCTGCCGCGTACGCAGCCACGTACGCTGCCTTACAGCAGCCACCTCGTACATTCACCAATTTCCACTAATCACCTCCTTTGCAATGGGCTGCCCTCCCAAACATACCCCAGGTGTGGGGCTGCGTGGGCCTAGCCCAGTCCGCCGGCCGTCACCGGAGACACGACGTGGGGCAAAACCGCCTCACGGTAGGGGGTGAACGACGCGCGGTTACCTCGCCCAACATTTGAGGGTCGCGCTTACGCCGCCAACGCCTACGCCGGAATTATACGCTCTGCCGGAGGTTGAGGTCAAGCATTTTTTGGGTCGCAAAGTGTGCGTCGTAGTCGGCTCAACGCGGTGACGGCATCGCCGCGCCCAAAATGAGACGGATGGCGGATGCCTGCCGAAGGCACCCGCGAGGCGACGTGCGGGTCTCGCGTTCGCGTCTCTTATCGGTCGGGACGCCGTCACGCGACCGAAGTGGTGGCATGAGGGCCCCCGTGCACCATAGAACCCCTTCAAGCGCGCCGCGTCAAACCGGCGCTTGCCAAGCGACGGGAACCCCTTAGACTTGCTAATGTTTAAGCGGGAGTGATGTTGCTTCGCATGCGACGGTTGCGCGCTGGTGCCTCCGCATCGACACGTTGGCGTCGATATTCCAAGCCACGGAACTGTCCATCTGAAAGCAGCAAATAGTAAACAGGCCGGAGAAATGTTTTGGCAAAGAAACCACCATTATCATTGCAGACCGTAGACGGGATGCTCAAGGCGTTGCTGATCGTGGCCCGCGCCGTTGATCGTATCCTCGAGACGCACGCCGTTGAGGATGTGACGGACGAATCGCTCTCGATATCGAAAATCCAGATCCTGCGGCTCCTCTCGGAGCGTACGGGCCAGACGTCGAGCCAAGTTGCTCGTTTTCTCGGAGTCAGCAAGCCGGCGGTCACGCAGATCGTCGACGCGATGGTCGGATCAAAGCTTCTGGTGCGCAAACCCACGAAGCAGGATCGGCGGGAGGTGGCTCTGGAATTGACCCAGAAGGGAAAGACCGCCTCCCAAGCCGTTCGGCGCCGGCAGCGCCACATCATTCGCAGCTCCATGCGGGAGTTGAAAGAAACCGATGTTTCCCGCTGGGTGGGCGCGTTGCAGGGAGTGGCCGGAGGGCTGGCGCGTGCGGACCATGCCTTCGAGCATTCATGCCTGCAGTGCGGGGCGCACTCCGATTCCACGTGCGTCCTGGTCGGCGGCAAGGCGAATTGCGTGTTCGAGCAGCACAACGTGAAGGTGCACAAGCGGCGCGTACAGCGAGCCGCGAAGAAGTAACCTCGCCGATGTGAAGCGAAAGGGACTGCCCCGGATCCGGGGTAACCCCTGTTCTATTGGTATCGGAGAGATACCGAGTGCATGTGGTCGGGCACGGTGCGTGGTCCCGTACCACGTTCGACGGACACGCGTGCCGCCGAAGTGTTGGCGTCGTGCGACGCGTTTTCTCCGGCCTGCCGCGGTTGCCGGTGACAGTTTCCGCACCCACTGCGGCGTGGGACCGGCGCCTATAGTCCGCCCGGTCTGCAACGACCTCGAGCCCACGCGTCCGATGCACTGCCAAGAGTCAGTTAGGTGACCTTGGCAAAGGGTACGCAGCACGGCGAAGCGCAAACTCGGCGCGAGCCATGCGGCGTCCCTTCGCGCCGCGCTCCCTGCGCGTCGCAAGACACGCTCACTACTTTCTCACCGGCGGGAAACGGTCTTGACGAAGGCGCGGCAATGCCGGTGCGTGGCGACGCCATGGCGAATTCTCGCCCGGGCAGTCGCGGGTTGCCGGACGAATTCGCGTGACAGTTCACGGCGAGAGATACTGCGACAGCACTCGCTGAGACTCGTGCGCGTGCGACGCAGTTTCATTCTTGCTTCTCGGACCCAAATACATTAGTGAAGTTAAAGGTGTGATCGGGTTACGGAGTCGGTTTGGGTCTTTGCGCGCATCCACGCGTAGCGAGGCCGGCCGTCGTGGGATGGGAAAAGCGTGATCATGCGATCGATCTGTATCCTTGGTACGATTTCTAGATGGAGGGATGCGTCTGATGCATCAATGCTGCGCAATCACTAGGTGGACCGTCGTGGGGACAATGGCACTGGCGATCGGTGTGGAGGCATCCGCGGGAGAAGAAATCTGGGCGGCGCGTGACGGGACTCTCACGCTTACGCTTAATCGCAGCGTCTTGATAGAGCGCGGTTTGGCCGTCGAAGGGTGGAGTGCTTCGAGCGCCGGCGACAAGCCGGCGATGGTACTTCATCTCGGCCTGGACAACCGCTCCGAAATGAGATTCATGGTCACCGCAGATGGCGCCATCGAATTCCTCGGCCGGGACATGCGCGCGATCGCCGGGCTCGTTCTGGAGTCTGACGGCGGTCAACAACTGGTCCTGGATTTTGCGATTGCCAAGAACGGGTCGACATCCGCAATCGCCGATGGTGCACGCCCGATGCGGCGCGGGCCTGCGTATTTCGAGTTGCTTGGGTTGAAGAGCTCGCTGGATCGCCGTCAGAGTCGGCTGCGTTTTGCGAGCCGTGAGTTGGTTGTGACCGCGAGCCTGGCGAATGCGTTGGGACGTCCGGATTTGTTCGGCGTGTCGCTCGGAACGGCCGAGGTTTCGGCGCTCGCATACTGGATCGGGGGAGACGCCCCGGCGCGCGTCGCGATGGACGGCGAGGGGTCCATGCCTGAAGGCGCGGTACCTGGTCCGGACATGATCTTCTGCCAGCTGTACGGTCTGAGCCAACACGGGCGCGTGGGCGACCTCGCCGGTCTCTCGGTTGCGACGACGTCGTGGAACGTGGGAACCCAGGTGCTCCCGTGGTTCTCCTGGCCGCCCGGCGAGAACCACCCGTTTATCGTGATGGACCTGTTCCGCCTCAAGACCGTCGGTGGGAGCGAACGCTTCGAGCAAATCGGGCAGTCGTGGATCAAGCACGGATGGTGCGCGGTGGACAGTTCGCAGTGCACGACCGGATGCCAGGGGACAGGCTGTTCCACGCTCGGGCTCGGATGCACAGACACGTATGGTGCCGGTCTCAACGCGTCGCAGGGCGGGTTGGCCCCGAGGTTTGAAGTGGACCCGTGGGCGCGCACGTGGAACGGACCGAGTTCACACATGGACCTCCCGTCCCACGGACACAACGGCATCGAGCACCGCCTGCAGGTTCACGACGTGGACCTGGATCCGGCACAGAATGCCGGAGCGACGTATGTTTCGTCGGGGTACTACGTTTGCCCCGAGGATATCAATCAGACGAACAGCGCCGCCTGGAAGCCCGTCACGGTGTCGGGTTCTCCGGGCGGGACGTGGTCGTTCGGCATGAGCGGACCCACGACGATGGCCGTGGAGGGTCAGCCCATCGACGCTTGGGTGGGCGCCACTCAGACCGTGCTGGCGCAACAGGTGCCGGTCGTGGAGTTCGTCTCGCCGGACGGACGCTGCATTCTCGCATCGAAGTCGACCGCGCTGGGCGGCGGAATCTACCACTACGAGTACGCGCTCGCCAACATGGACATGAATCGTCAGGGCGGGACGTTCAGCGTGCCGTTTCCGAGCGGCACCAGTGTTACCAATGTCGGTTTCCACGCGGTCGAACACCACGATGAGCCGGTCAACACGTTGGATGTGGACGGCGTCGCAATCGACAACGCCGTATGGACGGATGTTGTATCAGCGACCTCGGTGACGTGGTCGACGACGACCAACCCGCTCCGATGGGGGACGATGTACAACTTCCGATTCGACGCCGACGCGGCACCGGGTGACGTCAGCGTGACACTGGGGTTGTTCCGATCGGGCACGCCGGGTTCCGTCAGCGGGACGGCTCGCGGTCCGTTCGGTCCGCCGCCGGTCTGCGGAGACGGCAACATCCAGGGCGGTGAGGAGTGCGATCCACCCGATTTCATCCACTGCGATGGGATCTGCCAATGGATCTGCGGTGATGGTGTCACGCAATCGGGCGAGGAATGTGATCCGCCGGACGGCACAACATGCGACGCCAACTGCCTGATAATCTACATCTGCGGCGACGGGATCACCGATCCCGGCGAGGAATGTGACACCGCCGGCCAATCGGCAACTTGCGACGCCGACTGCACGCTGGCGGTCTGTGGTGACGGCACGCTGAACACGACGGCCGGTGAAATCTGTGACGACGGCGGCGAGT
>JAJDDR010000350.1 GCA_029260255.1 Phycisphaerae bacterium | reverse complement strand
CTCGGGCTGAACATTCCAACCCGTCTCGGCGAGCCCCAATGGAGTTCTGATTCGCAGATGTAGTCAAAAAATCAGCGAATAAACCGGCCTGGCGCCTCGTCAGCCCGGTTTTGGCCTCAAAGTTGCGGAACTTGGGCTAGCCCTGGGTCAGCCGTTGCCGCAACCGAGATTTTGGAATTGGGCATTCTTCCTCGGCCCGAGGTTTCAGATCGGCCAAATCCTCGACGGGGAGTTCGTCTTCGTTGCCTTGCTTTTCCTGTTCCTCCTCCTGGGGCTTCGGTTGCTCCTCAGGAGAGACTCGCTAGCGTTTCTGGCCCTCATTGGACTGATGACCGTACTCAACTTTGTAGGCGCGGCTGCGGATGAACCCCTGGCCATGAAGTTTCTGGCGGTCGTGTTCGATTCGTTCGTTTGGGTTGCCGTCGTGCTGGTGCTCGTACGCTATGGCCTGCTCGCATCGGTCTTTTTTTGGTTCTTCATCAACGTACTGTCGATTCCTGCAATGTGCGGGCTTTCCGGGTGGCAGTCGGAGCCCTCTTGGACGGCGATTCTCTTCATCACCGCCATAACCGTGTACGGATTTCACACAGCGCTCGCCGGTCGCCCGCTCTTCCGCGACGAACTCTTGCAAGAGTAGGGCGCTATGCGCATCGCGGCGGGATAGAGGGTGACCGTCGCATGGAATTACGATTGGGTCGGCGGCGGTTGGCGAAAGAGAGTCTGTGATCGACAAATCCCGATTGTTGACCGACAATCCGGCCAGCCATGGTCCTGAATCCGGACACGAAACTCGGTCCTTACGAAATCCTCTCGCCCCTCGGCGCGGGGGGGATGGGTGAGGTCTACCTTGCCACAGATTCCAAACTGGATCGTCAGGTCGCCATCAAGGTGCTCCCGGACGCGATGACGAGGGATGCCGAACGGGTCGCTCGCTTCCAGCGGGAGGCCAAGGTGCTGGCTTCGCTGAATCATCCGAGCATTGCGGCGATTCACGGGTTTGACGACGCCGACGGAACGCGACTCCTCGTCATGGAGTACGTCGAGGGCGAAACCCTGGCGCAACGCCTCAAGAACGGCGCTCTCCCCGTCGAGGACGCGCTGGACGTCGCTAAGCAGATGGCTGAAGCGCTGGAGGCCGCGCATGAAAAGGGCGTGATCCATCGCGACCTGAAACCGGCCAACATCATGATCCGCGAGGACGGTAGGGTCAAAGTTCTCGATTTTGGTCTAGCGAAGGCGATGGCTGACGAGCCGTCCGGAGCGGCGAACGCCGACTCGCCCACGATCACAGCCAACTACACGCGTCCCGGAGTCATCCTAGGCACGGCTGCCTACATGAGTCCGGAACAGGCCCGCGGTCGTCCGCTCGACAAACGCACCGATATCTGGTCGTTCGGCTGCGTGCTGTTTGAGTGTCTCGGAGGCTCCAGACCGTTTGAAGGCGAGACGACCACCGATCTGATGGCGAGAATCCTCGAACGCGATCCACAGTGGGATCAACTTCCGGATGGCACACCACCGACAGTCAAGCTGCTGCTGCGTCGGTGTTTCGCCAAGGATCGTAAGCGTCGGCTGCAGTCCATCGGCGACGCAGATCCTGCCGCAGGTCTACGATGAGCTTCACCGTCTCGCGGTCGGGCACTTTCGCGGCCAGCCGGCTGAACACACGCTTCAACCGACGGCGCTGGTGCATGAGGCCTACGCTAAACTCGCGGCGGGCTCTGAGGTGGCGGTCGAGGATCGGCGGCATTTTCTGACGTTGGCGTCGAAGGTGATGCGACAGATCCTCGTGGATCATGCCCGCGCCAAGGCGACAGCCAAGAGAAGCAACGAGCGACAGCGGGTGACGTTGAGCGAGCAGGTCGAGGACCAGCCCGCGCAGCCCGTGGACCTATTGGCGCTCGAGGAAGCGCTAAGAAAGCTCACGTCCATGGATGCGAAGAAGGCGCGGCTGGTCGAACTCCGGTTCTTCGGCGGTTTGACCGAAGTGGAAGCGGCGGACGTGTTGGGCATCTCGCGCACCGAGGCGTCGCGCTGGTGGCGGACGACCCGGGCGTGGCTCGCGCAGGAACTGCGAGATGAGGACCCAGAGTCTTGACGCCCGAGCAGTTCCAACGCGTCGAACGGCTGTTTGAGCGGGCATGCCAACTCTCGGAGCCCGAACGCGAGATTCTGCTGGACGATGAATGCGGCGACGATCCCGAAGTTAAGGGCGCCGTGCGGCGCATGTTACAAGAGGACGCCCGCTCGGGTTCCTTCCTCGCCACACCGGCCGCCGGCAACGATGTCAACCTCAATGCCATCGTGGCCATGGCAACGTCTCGATTCGACGAGTCGGAGATTCCCCGGTCCATCGGCCACTACGAGATCGCCCGCACCATCGGTACGGGGGGGATGGGCGTCGTCTACGAAGCACGGCAGGAGCGTCCGCGGCGTACCGTCACCCTCAAGGTCATTCGGCCCGGCATGACCGCCAGCCGTGCCCTGCGACGCTTCCAGCAGGAAGCGGAGGTGCTCGGCCGGTTGCAACACCCCGGAATTGCTCAGATCTACGAGGCGGGCGTGGCCAAGGTCTCGTCCGCATCGGGTCCTGTCACGCATCAGCCATTCTTCGCGATGGAACTGATCCGCGGAGCGCCGCTGACCACGTACGCCCATCATGAGTCCCTCGGTCAGCGCGCACGGCTCGAGCTTGTGGCGAGCGTCTGCGATGCGGTCCATCACGCCCACCAGAAAGGCGTAATCCACCGCGATCTCAAGCCGGCCAACATCCTTGTCGACACCGCCGGGCAGCCGAAGATCCTCGATTTCGGCGTTGCCCGCATTACCGATGCCGACGCCTCAGCCGCCACGCAGCACACCCACGCCGGGCAGATCGTCGGAACACCCGCGTACATGAGCCCGGAACAAGTGATCGGTGATCCGGCGCTTCTGGACACACGCTCGGATGTCTACTCGCTCGGCGTGATCCTCTACGAGCTTCTCGCCCGCCGCCTCCCGCTCGAGTGCAGCAAGTGCTCGATCACCGAGGCCGCCCGCATGATTCGTGATGAAGAGCCGGCCCGACTGGCCTCAGTCGATCGCAGCCTTCGCGGTGAGATCGAAACGATGGTCGCAATGGCGATGGACAAGGACAAGACGCGTCGGTATCAGTCCGCATCCGATCTCGCCGCGGACATCCGGCACTATCTAGCGGGCGAGCCGATTGAGGCCAAACGCGACTCAGCGCTATACGTGCTGCGCAAAACGCTGAGACGCTACCGGGGGCTTGCGACGGCCACCGCATTGTTGATCCTCCTGCTGACCGCGTTCGGCATCGTTTCGTTCTCACAGTCCAAACAGAACCGGCGGCTGGCCGACGGGCTGGCGACCGCGCTCACCGTCAGCAACATCGAGCGCGGGCGATTGTTCACACGCGCGGGAGATGTGTTGGGCGCGGAGGGCCTTCTTTGGCGCGAGTTTCTCATCGACCCACAGTCTGACCACGCATACTGGGCGTTATGGGAGCTTTATTCTCGGAATCCCTGCCTGTCCACGTTCGTCGCACATGAAGGAGAATTGCGCGGCGCCGCTTTTTCACCGTCCGGACGGAACTTCGTCACCTGCAGCCTCGATGACATGGTGAAGATCTGGGACGCGCGATCGTCTGAGCCCGTCGCGACACTCGAAGGCCACAGCGCTCGCGTGAATTTCGTCGACTACAGCCCCGACGGTCGTTGGATCGCTTCCGCGAGCTACGACGGAACGGTCATAATCTGGGATGCCGCGACGCACAATCGCGTGTACACGTTGCGCGGCCACGTCGGCAAGGTCCTGACGGTGGCGTTCGTCGAGGACGGCCGACTCGTCGCCTCGGGCGGAGACGATGCCACGGTACGCATCTGGGATCTAACGACCGGCGAGTGCGTCCATGTACATCAGGCGCTTGGAATGCGCGTCCCTGCGCTGCGATATAACCAGGCGAATCACATTCTAGCTGCCCTATTGCACGATGGGACAATCAAGCTTTGGGACGATCTTTTCGGTCCATCGTTCGCTACACTTGCTGGCCATGAGTCCGCGACGGCCGCGCTGGCGCTCTCACCCGACGGCCGGAGGCTGGCATGGGGAGGTGGCGACACGAGACGTGTCTACCTCTGGACGCTCACCGATCCACCGCACAAGCAGACCCTCGGCGAGGCTACAAACGGTACCGTGAAAGTTTCTCGCCTTTGAGCCTAACGGGGAGACGCTCATCTCCGGCGGCTGGTATCAGATCGAGCGGTGGGATCTGGCGACATGCCGGCGCAGACCTCTCATCGGGTATGGCGTCGGCGGCGGCGCTATCAGTCCTGACGGTCACATGCTCGTAACGGGCTGGGCAGCGGGAGCAATCCGCGTCACGGACATACTGCCGAACGCTGGCGCCATTCACCTGGGCGGCAAGTCGAACGTCGGGGTCGCGTCAATAAGTCCCGACGGGCGGATCATTGCCTGTGGCGACGACACGGACCACGTTCGACTCTGGGAGACCACGACAGGGAGATTGCTCGCAAGGCTGCCAAGCGCCACCTGGCGCTGGTCATCGGCTCGATTTCATCCAGCAGGAACAACGCTCGCCACATGCGGCGCCGACGGCGTCGTACAGTTCTGGGATCTGAATACTGGCGCACGCAGGTACGCGATCGATGGCGTCCACGTCACCACTGAGCAGGCACTCGCCTTCAGTCCGGACGGACGAATCATGGCTGTGACGCGTCCCGACGAAACGGTTCAGATTCTCGATTCCACAAACGGCGAAGTGTTAAGAACGTTGCCCTCCCTGGGCACTGAGACGTTGGCGGTTTGCTTCAGTCCGGACGGCGAATTCATCGCCACGACCCACCGGGGTGCGCAGGTCGCGCTCTGGACGAAGGACGGCACGCAAGTGTGCACGATGGATACCGTCGTGACGCCTTGGACGGTAGAGTTTCGCCCAGACGGCCGCAGGTTGGCGATCGGCTGCTGGGGCCGGGAGTTCCAAACGTGGGACGTCGAATCGTGCACGATCGACGTTCGAGTCGGAGACGCCAAGACAGTCACCTGGGGCGTTTCGTACATGCCGACGAACACGAACATCCTCGCCACGTGCTCGGGCGACGGCAGCGTACGGCTGTGGAATCTGAGCGAACAGAGAAACGTGCTCACACTCGATGCGTTCGGCGGTTCCGATGCGCTGTCGGTGCCCTTCACGCCGGATGGCAAGACACTCGTAGCCTCCGGCTTCGACGGCTCTCTGTGCGCGTGGGATTTCGAGTACTATGATCGCCACATCGCCGGCAACCTCGAATACCAGTTGGAACAACTGCGCGAGGAGTTGGGCAGCGACATCAGGACCGATGACTTGCGCGCCTGGGCGGCGGAAGTAAGGAATCGAACCTGGCCGCGAATCGGCCCGCACGCGCAGCCCGCAGCCAACTACGGGTCGAGCCCTGCCAGCGCGCGCAGCATCGACCCGGCCGTCATCGCAGCCTGGGGCAAGTACACACCGCCGCAACCCGCCGGATGAGCCCCGGTGGCACCAGGCCGACACGCGGGACTGCGTTCTACCGGTACCTCCCCGCGGAACGGAGCGTGCAACAGCGATGCGATAAACTCAGCCCATGCGCCAACCGCAGCCGGATCTTCATGGCGCGCCCAGGGCTCGGCGACGCCGGCCGAATACAATCGTGCCAGAGGCCAGGACCAGCAAAACCATGATGGCAGCACCCCATTGCGAGATGGTTGGAATCGCGGGGCTCACGCTCGTGAGGAGAAAAGCATGCGAGTCGCGGGTACCAACAGGAGCCGCACCGCCCCGAGCGGTGAACCAACCGGCGATCTGAACCAATCCTGGATCATGCGAACCGACGACGATCCCCGTCGCATCGCGGAGGGCAACGGTCTGCGGAAGGGATACCAGGTCGTTGAGATCCACGGCGATGGCCGGACCTCCCGAAGTCATCCAAATTGTCGCCACGTTCAATCCTGCTCCGTTGTCCGAAACGCCAACGATCGTCTGCTGCAATTCCAGCGGCGCGTCGTGAATTCCATTCGCCTGGCTGCTGACCAGTCCCTGCAGTGTAGCGAGATCCTCGACAATCCACTGACCGTCGGCGGACTCCCATCGGACAGAGTGTCTGTTTCCGCTAGTATCGTTGGACCATCCGACAATGACCGGCTGAGTGCCGCCCGCGGGCCTGAAACCGCATGATCCAGACTGTGTGCAGTCCGAAACGGCAACTGCTTCGCCCTCGTCTCCTTCAAGTAAAGGCAACTCGATGAGTACAAATCCGCCACCCGGAAGCTCCTGCCAGAGCACGGGACGTGTCCGGCCCATCTGGTCTTCCGACCCGCCAACGACACCTGCCCATTCGTCATCGACGATTGTTACATCGTAGGCGCGCCCGGCCCGCCCTTGCGGACCGGGGAGTTCCGGAAGCGCGACGATGGTCCATCCCCCTAAGTCGTCGCTCATCCACGCCACGGCTTTTTGGATACCAGCCGGATCTGTAGACCATCCGACGCTTACGATGCTGTCCATCCCGGAGGATCCAATGCCAACTGCGAAGTCCTCGCCCTCCTGCCCGCCAAGTTGGGGAAGGACGGTCATATTCCACGGTTGGGCTCCTTGCCGTTCCCAGGCGACCGGTTTCAAGTTGCCCCCACCGTTCTCGGAAGCGCCGACCACACAAACGACGGGCTGTTCGGAGACAACAAGAACATCATTCCCCTTCCCGTCCATCGTCGGATCGATGGCCGGAAGGACGGAAGCCTGAAACCCTGCCCCCGTGTCCTCCCAGATGACCGCGCGCCAGTTTCCCTGCGCCTCGCGTGCTTCGCCGATCACTACTGGCAGGCCGCCCGCGTACGTGTCGTACAACCCGTTCGCCCGGCTGGCGCCTCCGGAGAGCTCCGGCAGGGCCTGGAAGTCGAAGTCGGGCGGGGTGGGGGGAGGGGGCATATAGAACGTCGCTTCGAGCGCATCGAGTTCGTCGTTCGCGAGCAATCCAAGCTCGGCCGGGGTGTGGGCAACGAGGCTGACCGGAACGCTCGGATCATAGAGTATGACCAGCGCGCCGGAGTCGACGATGTCGCCGTTGGAAGTCGTCCACCCGGTCGCCGACGCCGCCGTCATGGAGAACTGGGCGCGAACGAGTGTGGGCGCGGGCACGCCTGGGGACACTTCGAGAGATAGTGCATCGATATCAGCGCTGAATCCTGGGCCCGGGCCGATCAAGAGTGATGCCTCCGTGGCGAAGATCACCGGTCCGGCGCCAAACGCTCCACCTACTGCCAGGATGTCCGCTGGACCCGCGCCCAATGTCGCGAGCGTCGGCGACCCGGGTGCCAACGAGAAATACACCTCAGACGGCGGAGTTCCGCCGGAGGACATGGTGGTCAGTTCATAAGCGACGACGTCATCGCCGGGTGGAATTGTCACCGTGGTAACCAGACCGGCGTTTGTTTCATCGCCGCCTATGGCCGACCATCCGAGCCCGGTGCTCGCCGGTGCAAGCACATTGCTGGCAGACCCGTGGATATGAAGGAAGATATCCGCCGGATGCCCATTCACACCACCCGGTGGGGCCGTATCCGAGAGGCGCTCCGCTTCGACGCCCGTTCCCGTGTCGCCGACCGCGGCACGTGCTACGGAGAATAGATGATCATGGTGCCCATGCACCAAGACGTTGAGCGGATCGTTACCGTCGGACATTGCGTCGATCCGGTCGCCCGGAACGAGGCCGAGCGCGGCCAGAGAGAGCCCGGGCGGCGAAGGTAACGGATCATTCCAAACATCAGGTGCTCCGCCCACGGATGGAGACGCCGCATCGACGACGAAGCTGTCCCCGACGGCGGTGGCCGCTCCAACGAGCGGCAGAATCCCTGCGAGTCGCAAAACCGGGTGTATGTTCATGGCTCGCCTCCTTCTTGAATAGTCATCCGGGCGCCTCAGGTGGCGTTGTTACGGTCTCCGACGCGTGCCCCCGACTGCGACCGCCACACGCACTGTACGCGGTGTTCTGTCACCGCCTCTATTGAGCGTGATCGACGAGCGATGCCTGGCTCACGCGGCCAGCCATTTTTTTTGTCGAATATGGGTGTCCGCCGGAGAGAATCGCGTGCGGCGTCGAGATCGACCTTGAAATGGGGCAGTAGGCGTGTTCGTCGGCCGCCGACACCGGCCGCACCCGCTGCTTTGGGCGTTCTGCCCCGGAGGAGTATAATCCGTATTCTGATGGTGGTTTACGTCCCGTTCGGGCATGAGGATCTGCATGACGCAATGCGACGACGATCTTGTGCGGAAGGCGATTGCCGGCGACGGCCTGGCGAAGCTCCTGGAGCTGTACGGGCCCTCTGTTCGCCAAGATGTGGTAAAGAGAATTCCCAGGCGCTGGCGGGCACTTCTGTCGGACGATGACGTCATGCAGCAGACCTACGTAGACGCGTTCCAGAGTATCGGGCGGTTCTTGCCGCAGGGGGACGGTTCGTTCGCCCGTTGGCTCGATACGCTTGCGCGATGCAACCTGCGTGACGCAATCAAGATGCTCGAGGCGCAAAAGCGCGGTGGAGGTCGACGGCGCGTCGATTTGCGCGCAACCGACCAGTCGGTCGCGACACTGCTTGAGGAACTGGCTGGAATGGGCAGTACGCCGAGTCAACATGTCGCCAAAGTGGAGGCCATCGTGGACCTGGAGGGCGCCATTCGCGCTCTGCCGCTAACCTATCGCAGCGTCGTCCGGCTGTATGACATCGAATGCAAGCCGATCGACGAGGTCGCCGAGGCGTTGGGGCGAAGCCCCGGTGCCGTGTACATGTTGCGAAGCCGGGCCCATGATCGACTGCGTGAAACGCTCGGCAGGACATCGAAGTACTTTGGCCCGTCAGCGTGAGTGGGAACGCCCGAAGTCGGTCACAATCCCAGGGGACCCTCGTTCTTCAGGAATTCCGGGCTGGCGAGAGGAGCCTAATGATGGCAGGAAAGACACCAGACGGCGAGGCCGAGCGCGAGCGAGCTCTGATTGAGGCGGCGAGATGAATGGTGTCGACCGCGGATCACGAGGATTCGCACGAGTGTCAACACCCGGTCACTCATAGCGAACGGCACGTGCCGCAATCCATCGGCGACTACCGCATCCTTCGCGAGATCGGTCGCGGGGGCATGGGGATCGTCTACGAAGCCGAGCAGCGAAACCCACAGCGTAACGTGGCACTAAAGGTCGTCCGTGGTGGGAACCTCGTGGATGACCACAGTCTCACGCTCTTTCACCGGGAGATTCAGGCGCTCGCCCGGCTTCGACATCCTGGCATCGCCGCCATCTACGAGTCCGGTTGCACCGACGACGGCCAGCATTTCTTTGCCATGGAGTTGGTCCAGGGTGTGCCGCTCGATCGATACGCGTCCTATGAAGATATGTCAGTTGACCAGCGCCTGCGGCTCTTCGTCCAGGCCTGCAAGGCGGTCAGCTACGCCCACCAACGGGGCGTTATTCATCGTGACCTCAAGCCGGGAAACATTCTGGTCGACGCCAACGGCATGCCGAAGATCCTGGATTTCGGACTGGCCAGAATCACGGAATCAGACATCGCCATCACAACCGTCGTTACGGAAGTCGGCAAGATCCAGGGCACCTTGACCTATATGAGCCCCGAGCAGGCCCGTGGTGATCCGGAAGGGATCGATGTGCGTAGCGATATCTACTCACTCGGCGTGGTTCTTTACGAATTGGTTACGGGTCGCCTGCCCTACAAGGTGCCCCGAACGATGCTCACCGAGGCCGTCCGCGTCATCTGTCAAGTCGAGCCACAGCGTCTTAGCATCGTCGCCAAGTCCCTTCGTGGCGACTTGGAGACGATCACGCTCAAGGCGCTCGACAAGGAACCTCTGGCGCGATACCAAAGCGCCGGTGAACTGGGCGCTGACCTCGAGCGATACCTGTCCAGCCAGCCAATCCTCGCCCGTCCCCCCAGCGCAGTCTACCAGCTTCGCAAGCTGGTCGCGCGCCACAAGCTCCCGTGTGCCCTAATCGCCTTTGCCCTTCTCCTCGTTGCCGGATTCGCCGGTTCGATGACGCTGCTCTATGCGCAGTCGGCGAGAAACCTGGCACGTGCGAGAGAAGCTGAAGCGGATGCACGTGTGGAAGCCGACACGTCACAGGCGGTGTCGGATTTTCTCGTACGGATGTTTGACCAATCTTCACCAGGCCAAGCGCGTGGAGACACGATCACGGCACGTGAGATACTCGACCGCGGCGCCGAACGAATCACCGACGACTTGCAAGGTGAGCCCAGAGTCCGGGCCGCACTCATGCATGCAATCGGTAGGGTGTACTTTGAACTCGGCACCCATGATCGGGCACGTAGCCTGCTGGAGTCAGCCCTGGAGCTTCGACAGCGCGAACTCGGCGCCAGGCACTTGGACGTTGCGACGACCCTTATCAGCTTAGCTAGCGTGCTTGATGATCTCGGAGAGCGTGACGAAGCCGAGATGATGCGCCGTGAAGCTCTGGACATCCGCCGAATCCAGCTCGGCGAAGACCACGAACTTATCGCTGAAGCGCTCAATGAGATGGGCGTCTCAAAGTACGTCGCCGGTGACATTGCCGGATCCGAGGAATACTTTAGAAAAGCGCTGAACATGCAGCGCCGCACGTTGGGTGCCGAACACATAGAGGTCGCTCTGAGCCTAAACAACCTCGCCCATATTGCGAACGCCAGAGGGGACGCGTCCACGGCAGAAGGCCTGCTGCGCGAATCGCTTGCAATGTTTCAAAGGCTCTTGGGTGAGGACCATCCGGCGGTGGCGGCAAGGATAGCTTCGTTGGCAACGTTCGTTCATGCACGGGGTGATGCTGTGGGTGCGGAGGAGTTATCGCGTCAAGCGCTGACCATTCGACGCAAACTCTATCCTGGTGATCATGGGGCACTTGCCAATTCGCTGAATGACCTGGGCTTTCTACTGCTGGAACGAGGGGAATACGAGGAGGCAGAGGCGATGCATCGCGATGCGCTGGGGATGCGCCGCAGGGTGTTTGGCGAAGGGCACAAATCGGTTGCAGTAAGCCTGAACTATCTCGCGCGTGCACGGCGAGCAAGAGGGG
>JAJDDR010000349.1 GCA_029260255.1 Phycisphaerae bacterium | reverse complement strand
CACCGCTGGTGAGCAGCATGTTGCCCGCGGCGCCGCGTCCGATCGATCCGATGAAGTAGTCCGGAACCCCGGAGTTGTACGTGTTCAACGCCTCAACCCAATTGCCGTTTCCGTCGTGGTGACGCACCGCGCCGATCGAGGTCAGCCAAACGTCGTCGCTGCCGCGTTGCGGCGCGATCGAGGAGATGAAGATCGGAGCCATCGCAAACAACGACCAGTTTTGACCGCTGTCAGCCGTGACGATCACGACGCTGTAGCTCCCGACCCACAGTTTGCCGTCGTCGCCGACGGTCAGTGATGTCGCGGGGCCCACAACGTCGTGCGGAATGAAGTTCTTCCCGTCATACTGATGGAGCGTGCTTCCGGCCAGCCAGATGTTCCCAGCGTGGTCCTCGACCATTTGCGGGACCGGTGGGAGTCCCTCCTCGCGCATGGTCCAGGTCTGCCCGTCGTACTCTGCCACGCCGCCGAGCAGGCTGTTGCTGATCCAGACGTGGTCGTTGCTGTCGACCAGAAGCCCGGTAAGTTCCCGCCACGGGTCAGGCCAAGGCAAATCGCCGGGAACCGAAAAGCTCCGCCAGTTCTGTCCGTCGTATTCGAACACCGCTGCCAGGGTGGTCTGATTGCTGCTGTTGTTGATCCAGACGTGACCGTCGGAGTCAAGGTCGATGCTGCGGATGACGTTGTGCAGTAGCGGAGAGTTGGACGCATTGAACACGGTCCAGCTCTCACCGTCCTTTCGCGCCAGCCCTCGCGTCGTCGCGAACCACACGACGCCATCGGCTCCAAACTCGATGTCCGTGACGATTTCGGAGGGCAGCGGCGTCTCCCAGTTCGCGATGTTCTCCCACTGGCGCGTGACTGGATCGAAGATGCCCACACCGCCTTCATGCCAGAACGGCCAATAGGCGCTGACCCACATCTTTCCTTCGGGACCGAACTTCGCGAACCGAACACGCTCGCCGGGCACGCCGGTGTTGCTCGGTTTGAGGATCTGCCACTCCGCATCCGCGCCGAACGCGGGGTGTGTGAGCAGCACGATAGCCACCGCAATGAGAACCGCCATCTCAATGAAGTCGACGAGTCGTCTCGATACTACCGAATTCTTCTGCATCATGTCTCTTGCTCCGAGGTTCCTTCCGCGTTCCGACGCGCGTGGGGACGGATCACCGCCTTAACGCGCGAATTCCCTCTGGAATGCGCCCCAGTCCTCCCAGTCCACGTCATTGTCGGCGTTGAAATCGAACACTTCGCAACTCGGCGGATGCTCAACGCCGGGGCCACTGGCGCAATCCAGGAACCCGGCAAAATCGACGATATCCACATCGCCGTCTCCGTCGGCATCACCAGGAGCCGCGCTGGCAACGTGGCACTGCGGGCCGGACAAGTTCAACGTGTACTCGATTTCATTTGCCGCGAATCCAGTCAAACGGATGAGATAGGTTTGACCGCCCGTGGCCGCGAACGACACGCTGGTGAGACCTTGGCAACTGTATTCATCGCAGACCAGTTCGTTTGCCGCCGTGCCTGGACACCCTGTGTGAACGGACAAGGTGTTGCTCCAGAATCCATCACATGTATCGATGTTCACAGTGCCGTCGGTCTCGGGTGTATACGAGAACCACACGTCCTTTTCGTTATCCGGGAAGTTGCCGCAGCTCGATGACCCATCGGGCGTCGCGCCGACGGTCGAGCCCGTTGTAGTGCCCGAACATATCTCGATGGCGTCTTGGCAGAAGTCGGAGATAAAGTCGCAGACGTCCCCAATGCCATCCCCGTCGCTATCGATCTGATCCTCGTTCGGCACTTCCGGACAGTTATCGTGGTCATCAGAATAACCGTCTCCGTCGCCGTCGAGCGCGGGGTCGAAGGGGACGTCGAGCGCGTACACGTATCCGTAGTCATTCACATCGCCCACGAAGCCGCTCGTGACATAGGCCGTCAAGCTGTCCGGCGTGAATGCCGTCTTCCAGCCCGACGAGAATTGGTTCACGCCGTTCTCCGGTGGAAGCTCGACGTGCCACACCAGCGACCCATCCGCGGTATCGTAGCCTCGTACCCACTGGGGTTGACCGAAACCGGCGCTCCCGTTGGCCACGATCAACGATTCGTCGGGTGACACGGTGACGCGATGGAGCATGTTGGACGTATCCGGGCCTACCCAAAGAGTGTTGCCTTGGGAATCAAACGCCCACAGCTGCACGCCAAGCCACTTTCCGCTGTATGCGGTACCGGAGGCGCCCATGGTCGGTTGCAACACAGAGTTCGAGCCGCCGGGATGCGTCGTGATCCAGTCGTAGTTGGCATCCGGCGTGACCGCGATCGTCCCGGCGCCCACCCAACTAAGCATGAGACGACCGAGGGAATCGAGGATCGGGTAGCCCATGGCAGAAACGCCGACATCACCGGCGCCCCAAAGAAAGTTACCGTTGTTCATATCGAAGACGTGAATGGTGGCCGAAGCCCCGGCGTTGAATTCCCAACTCCCATACCACTGGCCGTCGCCGAAAGTGATCTCGGAGTTGCCGCCGGCGAAACTGAAGAACTGGACTTGGCTGAAACGCAGATTGCGATCTGGATCGAGCGAAAACTGGCCTAACCCCTCACCGCCGCTGCCGCTGTCTTGGACCGCGTAGATATTTCCATCCGGTCCGATATTCGGTCCCGCCAGGAGGGGCTGACTGACGCTGCTCGGCAGCACCCACCGTGTAGAACCGTCCGGGTTAACCGCCCACACAAGGGTTCCGGGTGCACCGCCGGTATAGACCGTACCGTCGGCGCCAAAGGAGATTGGCCGTCCGCCGCCGGCGCCGGCGACGAACCACAGCAGGCCGCCGTCGGGGCTCAGGGCGTAAAGACCCACCCAGTCGCTGACATAAATCGTTCCGTCGGGCCCGCGCGCCACAAACTGCAACGACACGTAACCGTCAGTTTGGAACCGCCATTGCACGCGGCCATCCGCCTTCCGCAGCGTGACGTCCAGCATCAGCACATTGCTCGAACCACCCGTCGTAACAACCCGCACTGGCGCAGAGCCCAGTGCGGTGTTCTCGGGAACGTATGCGTGAATCTCCGTATTCGTCCACGTCGTGGCGACGGCACTCTGCCCGCCGATCAGCACGTCGCCATTGCTCTGCTGCGCTCCGAAGTCCTCCCCGAAGATCAGAAGCCGGCCGCTTCTGGACATCGAAGTGTGGGATAGACTCGTCACGTTCGGCGCGGCATCCGCCTGAACCGCCATGCACGTGCCGACCGTTACGATCAGAGCGTGCACGGATCCACGGCCAACGATTCCGGTCTTCCACATCGCGGTGAACATTGTCCTAGCTCCTACCAAAACTGAACTCCATCATGAAGCTGCCCCGCGGCGCGCAGGCAAACCTGCCGTGTTACTCCACCGGTCTGGCACGTAGCGTGCTGCACCCCGATTCGTGGGGCTCGACGCTTCGAAACGGATCATCGATCGTCCCCCGCGTGAGCGGTTGAGCGGTACTCAGCGGCCACGCACACGTTCCGCGGGGGTGCCGCGGCTTCGCGTGCGAGTGAACACCCGAAATGGGGGATTGCACACAGCCGGCGACACACGTTTGACCTCCAACAAAAAGGGGATAGTCGTGGCCTTTTCATTCACTGATGCAACAAACGGACGCGAATCACGCCAAGAAAACGTCACTTTTTTTGCCGATGCGGCCTCGCACGAGCATTCCGGTGAGGTGACGCGGCTCCTTGGTGAGATTGAGGGCGGTGACAGCCC
>JAJDDR010000348.1 GCA_029260255.1 Phycisphaerae bacterium | reverse complement strand
GTGGACGCAAATGCCGAATGTCATCTTCGACGGCAACATACACATCTACGACGGTCCCGCGACCGGCGGCGACTTGAACGGAGACATCACCGTGGTGGGATGCCACGCGACGGCTGACGACTTGGCCATCTGCGTCGAGGGCACCGGTACGGGCAAGGTCACGATCGTACAGAGCGGGTGCGCGAACCAGGTCGATTGGTGTTGCAGCCCGCCTTGTCCGTAAGGGGAAAATCCAACCGCCTGAGCGCGTGCGACGCGTGCCTTTGTCCCGAGTGTCTCTACACGTTGCGTGACGCTACGTCGTGAAATGCGCGCCCGTCGCGTCGGTATCGTGATTGGTCACGATCGCGAAGGTGTCGTAGGGTCCGCCAGTCGTGGCGAGGTGAATGCGTAACCGAATCTCGTCTCCGACGGCGAGAGGTAGCTCACCGAGAAGGCGAACACCCTTTGAGGTGATGTCGCCGACGGTCGCCTCGAATGTGCAATCGTCGCGCGTGGTCACTTGCGCGCGGATGATCCCCGAGGCGGGTGCGAGCCGCTTGATGGAACGGCGGTTGCTGTCCGTTCGGGTACAGGTCTTCTCGACGAGATTGGTGATCATGTTCGAGACTCCTGAAAGGGTCTGCCGCGTATCAGTCGTCGTAGAGCGCGTCGATGATGGCGATGTAGCAGTTCGTGCAGTCGGTTTCGTAGGACGCGGCGTCGAGGGCGGTGAAATCGACTCCGGAATCGGGTTCGTCGGCGATGGCCAGAAGGTCGGTTGCGGTGTCGGCGCATGTCGTGCCGGCGGCGACGATGGCTGCCGTCTTGGTGACGTTCTCGTCGCGTCCGGCGTTGATCTCGATGACGATGGCCTGGATGTCGACGTCGCGGAGGATCGGCGCGCAGAGCAGCAGAACGCGCGGCGGGAACGACACGCTGCTTACGAACGTTCCGAGCAGAGCCTCGACCGGCAGCCCGCAGGACAGGGTGAACGGCAGCACAATGAATGCAACGAGAAAGCGTTTCATACGCCCACCTCCAGAGTTCCGTCGGGTCGACGCGGATGCGTCGATCTACAGGTTTATCGGCCAAGAGAAGGGGTCGGAACACCAAGGTTGGGGACAATCCGGCGGGCGCGGGCGTTACGAGGGCTCCCTGGGGCGTTCAAACACCCGGCCGACGCGGAGCCCGGATTCGAACAGCACGAACATCGGCACCGCGAGGAGGATCTGACTGATGACGTCCGGCGGGGTGAGGATGGCGGCGGCGATGACGATACCGAAGAAAACATACCGTCTGGCTCGCCCCATGTCGGTGGTGGACACCAACCCGGTTGCTGCGAGAAAGACGACCAGCACGGGCAGTTCAAAGGCCAGACCGAAGCCCAGGGCGAGCGCGAAGACCATCGAGACGTAATCCTGGATTCCGTACTGGCTGCTCACGGCACGGACTTTGCTGGCCAGGGTGAACGGGGGGGAAGTCATGATTCCGGCTGGCGCCTGGATGCGGAGGGTGTCGTGTTGGTTGTTGAACCAGACCGTTCCGACGGGCGGATCGACGGGGTCTTCGTCGACGATGGGTATCTGCAAATCGAGCGGGACGTCCGCCGGCGCGGGCGGCCCGGTGGTATCCGGCAGGAAGAACTTCTGAAACCGGCTGGGCTCGATCTCCGGCAGTTCGAATCCCTGGCTAAAGGTGACGAAGAAGTTCAACACGATGGGCAGGACGATGAAGAACATGAAGCTGACGCCGGCGACGAAGAGCGCTGCGGAGATCGGGGCGAATCGCGTGACGAATCGTTGCTCTCTGGCGAAGAGTCCGCTGCTGACGAATTTCCAGATCTGGTGCGTGATCCACGGCGTCGCTATGACCAAGCCGCTGAGGAACCCGACTTTGAGATACAGGATGAACGGACCCTGGGGGCTGAGGGCGAGCAACTCGGCACGTTCGCCGTGAGCGTGCAGGACGACGATGGCAGGCGTGAGGATGAACCTGAGTATGTGCTTGGCGAAGATGAGCGAGACGATCGTCGCGACGCCGGCTCCGGCGAGCGCCCGGATGAGGCAGACGCGCAGCTCCTCGAGGTGATCGCCGAAGGGCATGCGCGCTTCATCTTTCCGCGCGTTGGTGCTTGCGTCGCCGGGCATGGGGGGGGATTCTAGGAACCGGCGAGTGATGGGTCAATTCGGGCGGCCATGCGGTTAAGCAGCGGTGCATCCGGAATCGGGAGACGCGGGACAGGCCCGGGGGGAGGTTGGGAATCGCGGATTGTGGATTGACGATTGCGGATTGGGGGAGTTGAGCCGCAGAGGGGAAACCGAAAACCGAAAACCGAAAACCGAAAACTGAAAACTGAAAACTGAAAACTGAAAATCGAACGTCGAAAACCGAGGGAAGGTCAGCGCAATGGGGGCTACCGGGTGAAGGCGCGTTGGACGGCCTTTGGGGTCACTCATTAGGCGTTCCGTGTCAAGGCGCGTAGGTTTCCTGTAGGCCGTTCTTTCTTGTCTTGGTGAACAGCCGTCGTCGCCACTCGTGGAATCAACGCTGTGCGGTACGCGCCCGGGTCTTCGTTGGTTTGGTTGCGCGCTGCGGGCACGCACCAGTCACCCATCAGGATCAAGGCTTGATTCATTCGCAAAAAGTCGAATCGCTCGAAAATCCGGCCTTGGTGCTAGCGCCAGAGGGGGTGAGTTTCACGAAACTGGGGTTTCTACGAATGAATCAAGGCTTGCGGAGCGGTCCGTGAGGAATCCGCTCCCCGCCCCTGGCTCATAAGAGCCCCAGAAAACCGTAAGTGCCCGACCGTGTCCAACTGCATGGGGCCGGCATCAATGCGCCGCCCCGGACAGAGTTCTGGGTAAGACGTCAGCCATCTGCAATGGGCTATTGGGGTAATCGGGGAAGTTGGCCGGTGGTGAGGTAGGTTTTCAAGGCGTCGACGATGGTTTGGGTGGGGTCGAGGCCGCGGAGACGCAGGGTACGATAGGTGCTCATGAGGACGGCCTGGGTGGCTGCGCCGCGGTCTGATCGATTCGATTGACTGTTCTTCCGCAGGATCACCGCCGGGCGGATCTGCCTTTCTCCGAAGTTGTTGTGTGTGCCTTGCCAAGGCGTTTTGAATCCTCGGGTGAAAGTCCCGACCGGCGAACTCTCGCTCCGGCCGGAAGCACTTGGAGCGGCTCAGGAGGGTGAACCCATGGGCTGAAGCACTTCAAGAAAAGGCCTCTTCGGGAGGTCAGCGGACCGTGCGGGCCGCAACGCGCGTGAACACCGAG
>JAJDDR010000347.1 GCA_029260255.1 Phycisphaerae bacterium | reverse complement strand
GTGGACGCAAATGCCGAATGTCATCTTCGACGGCAACATACACATCTACGACGGTCCCGCGACCGGCGGCGACTTGAACGGAGACATCACCGTGGTGGGATGCCACGCGACGGCTGACGACTTGGCCATCTGCGTCGAGGGTGCCGTCAATGGCAAGGTGTCGCTCGTCCAAAGTGGCTGCGCGAACCAGGTCGGTTGGTGTTGCAGCCCGCCTTGTCCGTAGCGTGCGAGTCCAGCACCGGCGGTCCCGAACTCGGCGTGACGAGGACGCGAACTCCCGACTGGTCGCGCTACAACCGCCGCCCGATTCGGCATGCACCCCATATTGGGTGGCATGCCCACGCTTGCGTGGGCATGATTCGATCAATCACTCGCCATGACCGAGTGCCGCTACGATCCGCGCGTCCAGATCTGCATCAATCGCGCCGAAATCGTGCTCAAAGCGCGCGACGTGCTCCCGCTCGGATACCGCCGCGGAATCCGCCGCGAGGTGCTGCACGTACCGTCGAAACGCACCCGCGCGCTCGTTCTGAAGATAGTGTACGATTGCCCAAGACACCGCATACCACGACGGAGTGCGGGATGATGCGTCGCCCGAATCGCCCTGCCGCGCGCGTTGATTCGAGACGCCGGCAGCAGGTCTGTCCCAGCTTGCGCCATCTTGGTTCAACAAAACGCGCGTGGCGACACCCGCCCGGCAGTTGCCGCTCGATGCGTGCGCCGGTTGCTCAGTAGAAGTCAGACAGCGGATCGCGTCCTTCAAGCGCCATGTGTTCTTCCGCCTGAATCCGGCCGTACCGGCGTCGGACTCGATTTCAAATGCACACGCCAGCCCCTCGGCCAGCCACTCGGGCATGCGCTCGCTCAGCGTCGGGCAGAGCTGGTGAAGCGTCTGGTGCGCGATCTCGTGCTGAACCGTAACGCGCGCCGCTTCCTTGATGATGACGGGCGGGGCTTCCGTTTCGCCGCCGGGGGCGAACCAGCGCGCGTCGAAGTACGAGCGTTTCAGTGTCAGGTCGTAGAAACCGCTCAATGGCTCAATGCGCGACCCGGCGGCACCGCTCGCCTCTTCGGCGTCTTCCGGGCTGGAGATACAGATACTCACCATGCGCTGATTGACTCGGCGAACGGGGAGCGCGTTGTCCGCACAGAACACACCCACGCGCCGGTACGTCAACTCCATCCAATCGAGGACCATACGCGCCTGCCCGTTTCCGAGGCGGTGCGCGAGGATGAAGTGCTCCGAGCGGTCCACCTCGTACTTGCCGCCCAGTTCCCGGAAAAGCTCGGTTTCCGTGATTGCGTCAATCTGCGCGCCGGTGGAATCCGAGCCGATCACACCAGGTCCCATAGCACCAGTGACAACGACCGTCACCGCCAGGATGAACTCTCGTCCCAACACGCATTCACCTCGCAAGGTGGCCTCCCTGTCGACCGATTCATCATCCGGCCAGTCGACGTCTAAAGGACCGGACCACGACCCATGCTATCTTACACCAACCACAGGCGTTTGACCGCACAGATCACCGAATTGGCCGACATCCTCGCCACCGAATCCCGACAGCTGCGCGACCCGGATACGCCCGAACACCCCGACGCCCACGACCCACTCGCTCGATCCAACGCCTGCCTGCGTCGCGCCCTCGGAGCCCTCATCATGGCCATCGCCGCTCTCCCCCCGCCCAAAGAATGACCCCCGCCACGCGCGCCGTACCCCACCGCCCCCGACTGGCCTCGCCCGCGTCGAGCGTATGCTCCGCGATGTGTCATTCCGAGCGCAGCGAGGAATCTAGCCGCGTTCTCAGAGCGGCCCGGTCGCCTATCCTTTGCAACCGCATGAACTCATCTATGCAGCGACTGTCAAGGAGCGCGCCCAATTCGTGCCTTCCCCAAATCACGAAACGATCCCATCGCGAATCCCAAACCTCCCGTTTCCGCGCCGATATCGACGATCCGTCCACTCCATGCCTCCGTGCCTTCGTCCCTTCTCGGCGGTGCCGACGCGGAGTACACTCCGCGGTACGTGCTCAGTGGCGCCCCCGAAACCGACACCGACCGAGAGTTGATGCCATGAAACTGGCCTACTTCGACTGCTTCAGCGGCGCCGCCGGCGACATGATACTGGCCGCCCTCATCGACGCCGGACTCCCCGCCGACGAGCTGCGCGACACCCTGAACGCGCTGCCCATCGACGGATACGATCTGACCATCGAGCGGGTCACCAAGCAGGGCTTCGCCGCAACCCGCTTCGACGTCGTCCTCACCGACACCAAGCCCCAGCCCCACCGCCACCTGTCCGACATCGAGAAAATCATCCGGGCGAGCAGCCTGAGCGACGCCGTACAAGACCGCGCCCTGTCGGTGTTCAACCGCCTCGCGAAAGCCGAAGCCGAAGTTCACGGGACCGACATCCAAAAAGTCCACTTCCACGAGGTCGGCGCCGTCGACGCCATCATCGACATCGTCGGAGCCTCCTTCGCCGTAGAACGTCTGGGCATCGAGCGCATCGTCTGCTCGCCTCTGCCGACCGGAAGCGGAACCGTCCGCTGCCAACACGGCGTCATGCCGGTCCCCGCCCCGGCCACCGCGCTGCTGATCAAGAACGTGCCCATCGCGGCGACCGACGAAACCGGCGAGCTGCTCACCCCCACCGGTGCGGCCATCCTGACCGAGTTCGCCGAGACGTTCGGCTCTATGCCGGCGATGAGCATCACCGCCATCGGCACCGGCACGGGTACCCGGGAAGGGCAAACGCGCCCGAACATCCTACGCGTCCTTCTGGGCGAGTCCGCTGAATCCGCCGAATCAGACCGAATCACGGTCATGGAGGCCAACATCGACGACGCGACCCCGGAAATCCTGGGTCACACCATGGAGCGCCTCCTCAACGCGGGTGCACTCGACGCGTACTGCGTGCCGATACACATGAAGAAATCGCGTCCCGGGCTGCTGCTCACGGTATTGGCCGATGCGCAGCGCGTGCCCGAACTCGAGCGCATCGTGTTCGAAGAGACGACCACGTTCGGCGTCCGCCGGCACGAGACCGATCGGTCGAAGCTCGCCCGGCGCACCGAACGCGTCGAGACGCCATACGGAGCCGTGCGCGTCAAGATCGGAACGCTCGGCGGGCGAGTCCTTACCGTCGCGCCCGAGTACGACGACTGTCGCGACGCAGCCGTGCGGCACAACGTGCCGCTGCGCGAGGTAATGTCCGCCGCGACGGTCGCGTGGAACGTGAATCGTTCGTGACACCTGCAGGACACGGAGGTCCGCCAGTGCATACGCTTGCATCGACGCCGTCGCTAGCCGCCCTCGCCGGCATGAGCGGATCGCAGTTGGCCCTCATCGCCATCATCTTGGTCGCCATTGCGATGATGGTGATCACCAACCGCCGCCGCTTCCGTGAAACAGGCCCCTCGCCGCGCGCGTACGCTCGCGAGCAGATGGCGAGACTGAAGGACGAGAAGGTTGTACACAATGAACTCGCCGACGTAATGACCCAGCTTCAGCAGGTCGCGCGAGAGATCAACGCCCAACTCGACGCCAAGTTTGTCCGGCTCGAAAAGAGCATTCGCGACGCCGATGATCGCCTCGAACGCCTCGATCGCCTGATGCAACGGTCCGACCGCCGAACAACGCTCGACGTGACCGTCGACGACGCCCTCTCCAATGCGGCAAGCGACCCGGAGGACCGGCGGCCACGCATCTACGCTCTGGCGGACGAAGGCAAGAAGCCCCAGGAAATCGCCCGCGCGATCGGCATTGCCGTCGGCGAGGTCGACCTGGTGCTGGCCGTGCGCGCCCGGGGTGACGGCGCGCCGTTGTCGGTTACCGCGTAGTCTCGACGCGCGGGTGTGGCAAACCGGGGAAACGAGGCCTAGAATCCCTCGGGAGTGTTGTATTCAGAGTCTTTGAGCCGGTGGCCTATGGCACTTTCCGTCGTATTTGTGAGCGGTCCGCGGCGGGCCGGCAAGAGTTGCGTCATTCAGCAGATCGCGAGTGACTGTCTGGCGCGCCCGCCGCACTACCTTCGGCTGGCGTCGGTCAACGGCGACAAACGCCAGCCGGCGATCGCGCCCCCGCCGACGGACGACTGCGGCGTCGCCAGCGCCCAATGGGTCGGATACGAGGAGGATCGGGTCTTCGAGTTTCTACCGGCCGCGCTGACCAAGATCCACCGCTGCGATCGTAAGGGCATCGTGATCATCGAAGCCGACGCCGACCCGCTGCTGCGGCACGCCTACCCCTACGACTTTCGCATCTTCGTCCTGCCCGCCCCGCGCCGAACCTCGGAGGTGTTCAGGACCAACGCCCAAGCCACCCAGGCGTTCAAGGACGCCCTCGACGACACCGCCGCCTTCGCCGGGCAGATCTACGGACTCGTCGAAGATCGCGCGACGCTCGACGCCATCGATCCCGGCGTGTCGGAGAAACGCTCGCCGCTCACCGCCTTGCAGTTGCGCGGTCTGATGGACTCGCCGCTCGGCGACGAGTTGGCCACGCGCATTCTGCTCCAGCCCTCCTATCACGGTCTGCTCGAGAGCGACGTGGTCATTGTCAATACCGGCGTCGGCGGGACATCGTCGGTCGTTGATGAGTGCGTGCGCCGTCTGGAGCGCGTGCTGGCCCACGTACGCAGTTGCGACAATCACAAGCCGCTGATGTTCGCCTGTGACCCGGCCGACATCGACGACCCGCTGCGGAACAAGTTCATCGCTCGGACGTGTGCGCTGCTCAGCCGAGACAGCCACGATTGATCCGCCCCCCCCTATGTGGACGGGTGCATGGCGGATTCGGCAGGACCGTCGTTCTGACGACCCAAAGTCCAGGTGGGACGAATGCGGGTTTCCCAAGAGATTGCCGTACTATGGCAACTCGCCGAGTGGGTGCGCGTACGGAGCCAGCGACGATGGAAGGGCCGAGCTCCTCGTCGTATCATGCGGATGGAGGAGTGCGTGCTGCCCGCTGTGCGATGAACGTAAACCGCCAAAACTTGCCTGCGCCGGGCAGGCGCCAGCCGATTCGTGCCGAGGACAGCGTGAGGCTGTCGCAGGCGATCCTGCATTGCGCCAACCGTGGGCTGCCGCGAGCCGACTTCCTTCGCGAGGTGTCCGAGTTGCTCCTGGGTTTCGCGGGCTGCGACGCGATTGAAGTGCGCCTGAATGACGGTGATCTGCATTACCGTTGGGAGGCGGCGCGCCGGCCGGAGAGGGCCGTCCGGTTCGACCTTGCTCGCTGGATGCGGATCGAGTCCGGCCGCGTGATCCCGGCTTCCGAAGAAAGCACGGACCTAGAGCGATTGTGCAAGAACGTTGCCCTCCGGCGCTTTGACCCTGGAGCCCCGTTTTTCACCGACAACGGGAGCTTTTGGACGGGCGACGCGTGGGAGCCAATGATAGCGGCCAAGGCCGATGGACAGCCGGCGGACTCCGGCCCCTTGTGCGTGGGCGGGCACCACCGATCGCTTGCGATCATTCGATTCGTCGTAGATGACGAGACCGTTGGGCTTCTGCACATCAAAGGCGAACACCCAAACTCATTGACCCTGGAGGAAGTCGAATTCTACGAGGGAATCGCGCAAACGCTCGGGCTGGCCGTCGCGGACCGGCGTGCCGAGGCGGCGTTACGCGAACGTGTCAAAGAATTGACGTGTTTGTACGGCATCGCGCAGCTCGTCGAACGGACGAGCAGCTCCTTGGGCAAGATGCTGGGATGTATCGTGAATCTACTTCCTCCCGCCTGGCAGTATCCGGAAATGACGACGGCCAGGATAACGCTTGATGGGCGCGCGTACTCTACACCTGGATTTCGACAAAGTGGATACGTGCAATCAGCAGGCATTGTCGTCCGTGGCCAGCAGCGTGGTGTAGTTGAAGTCGCTTACGTCGAAGAGAGACCTGAATTCGCGATCGGCGCGTTTCTGAAAGAGGAAGAGAAGCTGATCCGTGCCGTAGCTAGGGAGGTGGCACTGATCGTGGAACGCACGGAATCCGGCGAGGAAAAGGCGAAGCTCGAACAGCAGCTCATTCACGCGGACCGTCTCGCCACGATCGGAGAGTTGGCCGCAGGCGTGGCGCACGAGTTGAACGAGCCGTTGGGAAGTATACTGGGCTTCGCTCAGTTAGCCGAGAAATGCCCGGGCCTGCCGGTACAAGCACGGAACGACATTCGGAAAATCGAAAACGCATCGCTGTACGCGCGAGAAGTGATTAAGAAGTTGATGGTCTTTGCTCGTCAGATGCCAGCGAAAAAGACGCAGGCGAACCTGAACGATATAGTCGAAGAGGCCTTCATCTTTCTGGAAGGCAGGTGTGTGAATGGTGGCATTGAAGTCGTCCCTGAATTGGCCGCGAGTCTGCCCGAGATTGCCGCCGATCATGCGCAGCTCAAACAGGTACTGGTCAACTTGGTGGTTAATGCCATCCAGGCCATGTCCGACGGAGGAACACTCACGGTGAGCACGCGCGAGGGCGACTCGTCCGTTACGCTAGTCGTGCAAGACACTGGAAGCGGCATGGATGAGACAACTGTCGAGAAGATCTTTCTGCCCTTCTTTACGACGAAAGATGTAAACGAGGGTACGGGGTTGGGTCTTGCGGTAGTGCATGGAATCGTCACCGCGCATGGTGGTACGATTGACGTCACGAGCCAGCAAGGCCGCGGTACTCGTTTCGAGATCTGTCTACCGACCACCGCGCCGGAAGAAAGTCAGGAGGTTGACCATCATGGCATCCGCGACTGAGAGGGAGCGCATCCTGGTCGTCGATGACGCTCCCGATACGCTGGAGTTGATCGAGCGGAACCTGAGAGCGAATCGGTATGAGGTTTTCACTGCTCCGGGCGTCGCTGAAGCTATTCGTATCCTCGATAGCGTGCAGATCGATTTAGTCATCACTGATCTCAAGATGCCCAAGGTCAGCGGGATGGACCTGGTACGACATGTCCGGGAGAACCTCCGAGACACCCAAGTCATGATGATTACCGGCTACCCCACGGTTGAGGGGGCGGTAACCGCCATGAAGATCGGATCTCAAGAGTATCTCACCAAGCCCTTCACCGACGACGAACTGCTCTCAACCGTTGAACGCGTCCTGGATGTGCAAAGAGCGCGCCGCGACGTGAACGGCGCGCCGGACAAACCGCTGTCGCCGTTCTGCGGTTTGATCGGTGAATCCAAGGCGATGCGCAACGTGTATCGCGCACTCGGAAAAGCCGCATCATCCAAGGCAACGGTCTTGATTTCGGGCGAGAGTGGCACGGGGAAGGAACTGGCCGCCCGAGCGATCCACTACAGCGGCCCGCAGGCGTCCGCCACATTTGTCCCGGTCAATTGTGGCGGAATCCCCGAGAATCTTCTGGAGAGCGAGCTGTTTGGGTACGTCAAAGGGGCGTTCACCGGAGCCAGCGAGTCCCGTGCCGGCTTCTTCCAAGTGGCTGACGGTGGAACCATTTTCCTCGACGAGATTGGCAACACAAGCGTGCATATGCAGGCCCAGCTTCTTCGGGTGCTCCAAGACGGAGAGATTCAAATGGTCGGGTCAGCCCGACCCCGACATGTGGACATCAGAATCCTAGCCGCGACCAACAAGAACCTCGAAGCCCTCGTCAAGAACGAACTCTTCCGGGAGGATCTGTACTTTCGCTTGAACGTCCTCACGATTTGTATGCCACCGTTGCGCGAACGCGAAGATGACATCCTCTTGCTGGCAGCCCACTTCGCGACGAACTTCGCGGAGGAGCTGGGCAAGACCCCGCCTAACCTCTCAGACTCAGTCGTGAGTGTGCTGAGGAGTTACCACTGGCCCGGAAACGTACGCGAGCTTCAGAATCTCGTTCAGCGGCTGGTGGTCATGGCAGAAGGAGACGTGATCGAGGTTCCGGACCTTCCTCCCATGATGCGCTTCTCGGCCGGCAGGGGAGCGGGACTTGATCGGACTCTGGCCGAGGTAGAAGCGGAGCACATTCGCAACGTCCTTGCCGGCGCAAACGGCAACAAAGTTCGAGCAGCTAAGATACTCGGCATCGACCGAAAAACGCTTCGCGAGAAACTCAAGGCCTCCGACTCCGAGCCAGCGTGAGCTACCGGGAGCTGAAACTATTCTCCCCACTGGTTCAAACCTCCCCGGACAACCGCCGATTGATTGGTCGCTTCGATGTGGCGGAGCCAATGCTGCACGGTTCATCGCTGCCGCTCCAAACCCCTGTCAGATAAGGCGTTGCGTTGATTGCGGTCCTTCCTCACGCCGGTCCGATGTTACCGGATTAGTCCATCTATGCGGTGGTACGCCATGTGCTTTGCTCGTCTTGCGTAGCTGGCGTTGACCGACAACGCAGCTTTTGGTGTCAAGCACAACAGGGAGACCGATAATGCAACAAATGCGTCTATCCAAACCGCCCGGATTTCAAGCAGATCGAGGTGAACACGTCGGAATCGAACCTACGACCAACCGCGACCAAACCGAGGGATCCATCGTGTCCACAGGTCTTTGTAGCACATGCAACAACTTGCCGACTTGCACGCTTCGGCGCGGCGACCAGCATCCGGTGATGTTCTGTGAAGAATTCGACGGTGCAGTGAGAGCCGCCACCGCCGTGACGATGACGGAGAGGACTCCGCTGGTGGGGCAAGATCAGCGAATCGGTGAATCGGAGCACTTGTCGAAACACCACGGCTTGTGTCGAACCTGCGAACATCGTGAGGGCTGCACGTTTCCGAAGTCAGAAGGTGGCGTCTGGCAATGCGAAGAATTCATTTAGCGCCAGGCGCGGCGGTTCATCCAGTCGTGGACGATTCGCCTGAGAATCCATACTGGTTTGAAACATTCTGTGCTCAGAGGAGAAACAACAGTGACTTCAAGATCCCTTACGGAAGTTCCTTCTAGCGACATCGGCGATAACGGTCGGAATGCTATCTCCACACCAGAAAACCTCGTCGTGGTTGACTCCCAGCCGGCTGGGAAGGAATCGTCCGACTCCCAACCTTCGGCGCCGGTGAAGCGGAAGAGCGTCTATGACAATGTGATGGCCCAGTTCGACAAGGCTGCGGATCTGATGCATCTCGATGCGAACATCCGAAAGATTCTGGCAAAGACCGAGAATGAGATAACAGTCAACTTCCCGGTGAAGATGCATGACGGTAAGGTTGAGATGTTCACAGGCTATCGAATCCAACACAATGACGCTCTCGGTCCTTTCAAGGGAGGCCTGAGATACCATCCGAGTGTCGATCGTGATGAAGTGCGCGCGTTGGCGGCGTGGATGACCTGGAAGGCCGCCATTGCGGAAATCCCGTTCGGCGGTGCGAAAGGCGGCATTCAAATCGATCCTGCCCACTATTCGACAGATGAGTTGGAGCGGATTACGCGACGGTTCACCTATGCGCTTGGTGACAACATCGGGCCCGAGTACGACATTCCCGCTCCGGATGTGAATACGAATTCCCAGATCATGGCTTGGATTCAGGACACGTATCTTTCAACGATGTCCCCACACGAACGGCATCGGAATATTCATGTCGTTACCGGCAAGCCGGTCGTTTCGGGTGGCAGCCACGGGCGTGACAAGGCAACCGGTCAGGGCATCGTGTTCACCATTGAGCAGTGGGCCAAACACCGCGAAGTATCGCTCGAAGGAGCGACGTTCATCGTTCAGGGGTTTGGAAATGTCGGCTCGTGGGCCTCGCGACTGCTGACGCGACTCGGCGCAAAGCTCGTCGCCGTCGAGGATGTGACTGGTGGAATCCGAAACCGTGACGGTATCGATCCGGACGACCTCCTCAAATACGCGCAGGTGCATGGCGGCCTACGCAAGTACCCCACGGGAGAGTTCGTGGATCACATCATGTTTATGCAGACGCAAGCTGATGTGTTCATCCCCGCCGCTCTGGGCAATCAAATCACCGCCGAGACCGCTCCGTGGCTGAAAGTCCGACTCGTGGCCGAGGGTGCCAACGGACCGACCACCCCGGAGGGCGACGCGATTCTCCAAGAACAAGGGATCGACCTTATCCCCGACATCCTCTGCAACACCGGCGGTGTCATCGTCAGCTACTTCGAGTGGCTACAGAACAAGCGCAAGGAGTTCTGGGATCTTGAAGAGGTGGATCGCAAACTCCGGAAGAAGATTATCAGCGCCTACAACCGCGTTCACGACATGGCCACCGAGAAGAAAACCGATTGGCGCACGGCGGCGTACATCGTCGCCCTCTCAAGGCTCGAAATGGTGTACAAAGATCGCGGGATATTTCCATAGCAACTAGGTATCACTTCCCGCCGGATCTGTCACCGTGCCCACCGTGTGGACTGCCCGCGGCGCGGCTACTTGTTCTCCGCGGCGGACAAGGTCTTGCCCCGCCCGTGCCCGTCCCACAGGCCGAGCACGCCGCCGTCATCGTCACCCTTCACGCTGCAAATCGCGCCGCCGGTCATGTTGTAGACGATGATCGTTCCGCTCATGCGCTCGGGTCCAACGCCGAACTCGACCAGCCGCCGGCCTTCTCCGTTCGTTGTGTACACCAGACCGTCGCCGGTTGTGGATACACCGAGATTGATGAGTTCCTTGCCCTCTGCGTTCTTTGTGGTCACGCTTCCGCGGCCGTTGACGGCGCCGAGGGTTACGAGTTCGTTCCCCGCGGCGTCGGCGGTGGTGACGAAGCCTTCGCCCCCGGCGAGCGCGCCGAACGCGACGACGCGCTTGCCCTGCGCGTTGCGGGCGATAACCGCGCCTTGGCCGTCGACCGTCTTGACGAGTTCGACGAGTGATTGGCCTTGCGGGTTGATGGTGACCACCGCGCCGGCACCGCCGACTTCGGTCATGACGACCAGCACTTTTCCGGCGTCGTTGACGACCTCGAATCGCTTCGCTCGAACGAGTTCCTTCACGGCATCCGCAGGCTCGGCCGCGTGGACCTTCTTGATGGCGCTGTTGTTCTCTGTGATCCTGCGATCGTGAGTGCCGGCCCAGAGGAAGTTGACCACCAACGCCACGGCCAGCGCGACGGACACGTTGCGGGCGCGCCCCAGGCGCTGTTCGAGGCTGTTGATTCGATCACCCATCGAGGCGCCGGGGTTGTCCGATGGCATCGTTCGGTCCTTTCGATAGTCCGTATGCAGACCGCCCTTGGCGGGCACGGCCGTTCAAAGCGGGTCATGGTAACGCCCGACGTGGAGCCCGCAACGGGACGCGATTCACAAAACCGCGGGCGTGTCAGCGCGCGTTGGCACTGTTCGCGTCTGCCGCCGACGGGGTTACGGTCACGATGGCGGGAACCGTCGCGCGGACGGCGATCTGATCGGTGTGCTTTGAGCCGATCAGAAACGTCTGGTTGCCGGTGGTTTCGTCGTGCAGGACATCGATGACGAAGACGCCTGCCGCGTCGGCCGAGGCGCGGTAGGTGAACGTGGCCAGGTAGCCGCGACGAGTCTTCCGCAAAGCGCCGGTGTCGGTCCCGGCGAGCATTTGGGCGGTCTCGATGTTGAATGCCGCGAAGGTGTCGTCGGCGCGGGCGAACACGTAGTCGGGGCGATCCTCAATGGTGATGTCGATCAGTTCGAGATGACCGCTTCGCCCGCCGCTGGTGCTGACGTGGAGTTGGTAGCTTTGCGGAGAGACCCCTCGCTCGCGCTCGGGGTTCTGATTGGTTACGAACACACGCACACTGAACTCGCCTTCGGCGTCGATGCGGCGGGCGTCGGACGCGACGGTGATGATCGCTTCGCCCTCGACGTTGCGACCGTTCTCCGGCGCGGGACCGGACGGGCAGCCGCACGGGTTCGTGCCACTGAAGCAACTCGTTGCGTGGTTGGCGTCATGAATGTTGCAGAAGCCGTCGGGTACGCAGTCCCCGAACGCGCCGCCGGCGTCGACGTTGATGTCCGGGCAGATGTTCTGCCCGCTGAAGCAGTTGAGCGCGTGGTTGCGGTCGTGGACGTTGCAGAAGCCGTCGGCCGCGCAGGCGCCGAACGATCCACCCATGTCCGACGGTGCGGATTTGGCGACGCCGCTGCATGATTCGTCGACACACTCCCACCAAACGCACGGACTGTCCGTGATGTTGTTTGCGTCGAGGTCGCCGCAATCGCCAGCCAGCAGGCACGCGTCACACTCGTCAAGGAGGCCGTTGCCGTTGAGATCCTGCGATTCGCCCGTGAGGATGTCGCAGCTGTCGGGCACGCCGTTTCCGTTGCAGTCGTTCGCAGACACGACCGGGTAGGCGATGCTGACGGCGATCGACGAAGGACATAGAAACGGATCAACAGCGATCGTCGTCACCATGCCGATTACCGCGTCGCCGCCACCTACTACGCTGTTGAAGTCCCCAGCCGAAACGGGGAGTTGATCGGTATCGGCGACAGCAGGACAATCGGCCGCGCCCACGCCAAATACCGTGCCGACGAACACGCCATTGAGGTCCACGTTCACCGCCTCAGACGGCGACTCCAAGTCCCCGGTGGCCGAGAAGATGAGCACTAGATCTCCGCTCATACCGGGAGGCGACGCCCATGTGTACGATACCGGAAAGCCTATTCCAAACGGGGATAGTGGGGGCGATTCGACCGTTGCGCGTACGGTCTCACATTCGTCCGGCATCTCGTTCCCGTTGCAATCATCGCTGGTTTGTGCTGCGACGTCCGTGAAGTCGTCAATGCCATTGCAGTTGCAGTCATTCTCGCAATTGTCGGGCACGGTGTTGCTGTTGCAATCCTGGCTCGCGCCACCTGCGATCGCGCACACGTCGCCCACACCATCCCCGTCGCAGTCAGATTGATCAGAATTGGAATCGCCAGGGCAGTTATCGCACGCGGTTGGCACCCCATCGTTGTCCGGGTCCACGGTGTCATCCTCGCCCGGACAAGCATCAAGCACATCACACACGCCATCACCATCCGTGTCATCGGGGTTGTCAAGTGGGCATGGATCACCGATGTCACAGAAGCCGTCACCGTCGCTGTCTACGCCATCATTGGTTGGGTCGCCATCCGGAAGCGAACCAAAGCCGTCCACTCCGATGGCACAATCATCGCATTCATCCCCGTCGGTATCGCCGCAAACCTGGGGATTCACTCGGGATGGATCATTCTGATCGGGAACGCCATCGTTATCGTCATCAGCGTCGCAATCGTCGACCTCTCCGTCACCGTCGGTGTCTGGGCTACACTCGTCAGGTAATCCGTTACCGTTGCAGTCTTGGCTTGTGCCTGCGCTGATATCGCATTCGTCAGGGATCCCGTTAGGCTGACAATCCGTTTCACAATCGTCCAAGATTCCGTTTCCATTGCAGTCTAGACCTGACCCGCCACTAGGATCACATTCGCTAAACATCGAACCGTACGACGTCAAGAACGTGATACTGTATTGGCTGCCACTCAGGAGCGAAGCTGTCGCCTGGAGTCCGATGAATGAGCCCCCGGAAACCACAAGCGGCGTTGCACCGGAAATGTCGTACCCGACGGAGCCGACGAAGTTTTTCCAGCAGTTCGGAACGCCGTAGTTGTCCCATATCTGCAAGTCCGTGCCGTAGTCCTGCACCGGGCAGTTACCACCGGGGTAGTCGGGGTTGCCCGGAGGCGCAGGCATGTTCTGCTTACCCACGTAGTAGATGAAGCCGCCTTCGGCGGTGAGCGGATCAAGTCTCATGTCCTCACGCGTCCTAAGAACGAACGCCGCCGTAGTTAACTCGCGGTCCAGGGCATACACCTTCGGACGCCCGAGTTCTAGGAAGTCGACGCCCACGATGTCGTCCAGGTGAAAGGCCCCACCACCGCCCCACGGTATGCATTCGTCAATGTGCTTGGTGATGATGAGGTCGATAGGCGGACCGGAGTTCGCGATCACATACGCTTGTTCTAGTTCGGCGCGTTGCTCGCTGGCCGGGCCTGGAATCAGTGCGCGCACAGTCTGAGTCAGTGTGATGTTGAGGGCGACGTCGCTGCCAGTGCAAGAGAAAATGCTATTCGTCGACAAGGGGAGTCCGTCGGTGCTGTTTTGCTGGTCGACGATGCAATCGAACGTGGGATCCGGGTAGGTGGTCACAATGCCCCCGTGCGACGACAGCGCGATGCGGTGCGTGCCGTTTCCGACGCCACTCGGGTCGATGAACAGGTAGATGTTCGTCGAAAACGTCGGAAACTCCTCGCCGAGTTCGCCTTCGTTCGGGTCGGGGCTCGGATTGAACAAGTCCAGCCACTGCGGGCCGCCGCCAAACGCATCACCGAACGAGCCCCAGTCGTCCACGGTGACGTTCAGGTGCCCGTCGCCGACAACGCCGTTATCGAGCGTCACCGGTCCCGCCAGCACACCGGCGGACACGAGCCCGACGATCGTCAGGATCGTACCGCGCGACGATGTGCGCAATAGCCCCAGCGTGGCACGTGCCCGGGAGTGCGTAGCCAAGGATGACGCAGTGATCATGTGCGTTGCTCCTCTGGTATGTACTGCGGACTCTCGATCACGTGCCCCAACTTTATGCCAGCTACTTGGGCTACCTTGCGAGGCAGGGTTGGGATGGCACCTGCGGTGGGCTGCCACCCGGTGATGTGCGTCGTGCCCGCCTCGCGTCCCCGCTCTGGTGCATACCAGCGTATCGGAACGGCAGCGCATATTCAAGGCGAAACATCCGTCCACCGTCCTTCGCCCTTGGTTAACGACGGGGCACGAGTGAGCAAAGACGTACGCTCCGGTCAGGCCGCTTCTTGACGGGCGCGGTTCTGATTCGCCGCTCGCGGTAGGGGGTTGTGCGCGCACGGTCAATCGGCGGTGGGGGGAGGTTGTAAGCGACGGGGGATCGGCCTACCCTGTTCGTGGGCGGTGTATCGTGCTGCAGGGGCGGCGCCCAATTGGTGCTTCGGCTGAAACGGTGGGAAACGGGCATGCTTTACGGTGTGAATCAGGATCCCTCGGCAAGCGAGGTGCGGAAGTTCGGGGTGACCATTTTCATCGGTCTCGGCGTCATCGGAGCGCTGCTCTGGTGGCTGGCGGTCGGCGACGCGGAGGGCGCGGGTTTGCACGTCACAATCGCTCTGTGGGCGGTCGGGGCGGTGGTGGCCGCGGTGTCGTTCGCTTCGCACGCCGCGGGCAAGGCGATCTACGTCGTGTGGATGACGCTGGCGATGTGGATGGGCAAGATCATGGTGCCGGTCTTTCTGACCGTCATGTACTTCGTGTTTCTGATTCCGTTCACGTTGATTCGATTCAAGGACCCGTTGCGGCTGAAGCTGAAGCGTGAGGGGACGTACTGGGAGAAACACGCGCCGTTCGAGCCGACCATTGAGCGCATGAGCCGCCTGTTCTGAGGAAACAACCGTTGTACGTACTTGGTCTGTCCTGTTACTACCACGACGGCGGCGCCGCACTGGTCCGCGATGGCAAGCTCGTCGCGGCCGCCGAGGAAGAACGCTTCAACCGGAAGAAGCACTACAGCGGGTTCCCCGAGTCGGCCGTGAAGTACTGTCTCGCGGAAGCGGGGATCACGCTGGACGAGGTCGACCACATCGGCTTCTACGAGAAACCGCTGGTCAAGTTCGACCGCATCCTGGAGACCATCCTCACCGCTTGGCCGAAGACGTACGTGAGTTGGATCAAGAGCCTGCCGATCTGGCTGACGCAGAAGCTGAATCTGTCCAGGACGATTCAGGACGAGTTGAATACCGACAAGGACATCTTGTTCTGCCAGCATCACCTGTCGCACGCGGCGAGCGCGTTTCTGGTCAGCCCGTTCGAGGAGGCGGCGATCATCACGGCGGACGGCGTGGGCGAGTGGACAACGACGGCGTGGGGCACCGGTCGTGGCGTGGACATCGACATCACGCATGAGATTCGCTTCCCGCACTCGGTGGGTCTGCTGTTCAGCGCGATCACGGCGTACCTGGGTTTTCGGGTCAACGATGCCGAGTGGAAAGTGATGGGATTGGCGCCGTACGGCACGGCGAAGTACGTCGACAAGTTTCACGAGGTCGTCGACATTCGCGACGACGGCAGCTTTCGCCTGAATATGCAGTACTTTGCGCACACCTACTCAACGAAGTACATGTTCAACCGGCGATGGGAGGAGCTGTTCGGTCGACCGCAGCGTCCCGCCGAAGCCGAGCTGGACGATTTTCACCGCGACATCGCGCACTCCGGGCAGAAGATCGTCGAGGAGATCATGGTCAAGATGGCCCGCCACGTTCAGAAGGAAACGGGGATGGCGAATCTCTGCGTGGCCGGTGGCGTGGGTTTGAACTGTGTGGCCAACTGGCGGATGCTGCAGGAGACGGACTTCGAGGACATCTACATTCAGCCAGCGTCGGGGGATTCGGGCGGCGCGTTGGGTACGGCATTCTACATCTACAACACGGTTCTGAAGAACCCGCGCACGCAGGTGATGCGCCACGGCTACTGGGGTCCGTCGTTTACCGACGCGGAAGTCATCGAGGCGCTCGAGCGGAACAACGCCCGGTTTGAGGTCATTGAAACGGAGGAAGACCTGCTCGACCGAACGGCCGAGATGATCGAGGCGGGCAAGGTCGTCGCGTGGTTCCAGGGGCGGCTGGAATTCGGCCCGCGGGCGCTGGGAGCGCGGTCACTCGTGGCCGACGCGCGCAACCCGAAGATGAAGGACATCATCAACGCCAAGGTGAAGTTTCGCGAGGCGTTTCGCCCGTTCGCGCCGAGCATTCTGAAGGAGCACGCCCACGAGTACTTCGAGATGCCCGAGGGTTTCGATGCGCCGTTCATGTTGCTTGTGCCGAAAGTACGCGAGGAGAAGCACGCCGTGTTGCCGGCCATCACGCACGCCGACGGTACGGGTCGGGTACAGACGGTCACCGAAGAGGACAACGACCGCTACTACCGGCTGATCAAGGCGTTTCAGAAGCGCACCGGCGTTCCGGTGGTCATCAATACATCGTTCAATGTTCGCGGCGAGCCGATTGTCTGTACGCCGCAGGACGCCTACAATACGTTTCTGAATACCGGGATCGACGTTCTGGTGATCGGCCATTGCGTCGTGATCGACAAGCCCGGCGCGGTCGATTACGACGCCGGCATGAAACGCAGCGTCGCGTTGGAGTCGAGTTCACTGCTTAACACGTGATTGCGCGTGCGGCAGGTACGTATCGAGGCAACCATGGCCAGGCAATCGCTGTTCAAAGAGTTCCTACTGTTCGTCAAGCACGAGAAGAAGTGGTGGATGATCCCGCTGATCTCGGTGTTGCTCATCGTGGGCTTCCTGATTGTGTTCGCCAGTTCGTCACCGCTCGCGCCGTTCCTGTATCCGCTTTTTTAGGGGTTGCCGCGGATTACAGGCGAAAACTCGGGCTGAAAAAAATCGTGCTTTCGCCCGTTCGACCGGCTAGAATGGTCGTTTGGGGAATTTGGTGTCGGCATGCGCCTTGATCGGGGCGTGCGCCGGTGGTCGCGTCCATCTGGGCGGGTTCCTTTGAGATGTCAGAAATGCCGAACGTATTGATCAGTGCATTGCAGCAGTTGCCGGGCAGCCTGGACCCGTACCTGTCCAAGCGTGTCGAGCACCGAACGAACCTCCGATCCAAGGCACAACTGGACATGTGCCGCGCCGATGGTGAGACGCTGGTGGTATCGGCGCTCGACGTCTCGGACTCCGGGATCGGCTTCCTCTGCCGCGCCAACGTGGCGGTGGACGAGAAGATCGGCTTGCGCATGGCCTTCGAGCACGAAAGCGCGTTCGAGCCATTCATCGTTCGTCGCGGGACCGGGACGATCGGCGGTTTCAAGATCGGCGCGGTCGCCCGCTGATCGCCGTTTCCTTGTCCCGGGGCCTTTTTCAATCCTCCCCTGCCGCCGTGTACAGCGGGTATCCAAATCATTCAATCGCAGTTGCCGCAGGCCCTCCGGGCGTGAGAAAGCGGTGCAAAAGTTTGGTTTTGCGCTCGCGTCCGAGTAAACTACCTGTGAAGCTGTTTCGACTGTGGTCGGGCGGGCAGCGGCTGCTTGGTGGTGTCCGCCGTTTCATCAGACAGTTAAGTGGTCTCTGCCGGCGGGCGTTGCGGGTGCCGGTTGCGCTGTACCGCGGCGAACTGGATTGGAAGAGGATTGCAGATATGACGAGGATCTTGGTCAGTTGGGTGTCGGTGATAGCGATCGTCGCTTGCTCGGGAGCGATGGGCAGAACGTCCGCGTTTGCCGCGGATGCGGGCAACGGCGGCGCGTCCGCGAAAACCGAGCAGGCGTACGCGGCGTTCGGGCTGAAGGCCGGAACGGTCATGTCGCTCGACGTGACCACGGAACCGGGTCGCGCGCAGCGCGTTATCGTACCGGTCGGCGACAAGTTGTTTGTACTGGACGTGGAACCGCACTCCGTTCGGGCGAACAATTATGAGGTACGGTACCAGGCGGCCGACGGGACGTACGTGACGGTGGAACCCGCGCCGGTGCGCACGGTTCGCGGCACGGTAGCCGGCGTCGACGGCGCCGTCGTTGCCGGATCGGTTCAGGAGGATGGGTTGCTGGCGGTGATCATACTCCCCGAAGACGAGCGCATCTGGATCGAGCCGTTGGCCTCGCGCGTTGCCGGCGCGGCGCCGGGTGACCATATCGTGTATCGCGATGGCGACGTGATTCCGACCGGGGGCTCCTGCGCGACCGAGGCCGACGCACTTGCCAACGATCCGACCACGCAACCGACCGAAGCCGGTGTCGGATGCTCGGGCGACATTTGCGTCGCGGAGTTGGCCTGTGACTCGGACGTCGAGTACTTTCAGCGATGGGGTAGCAACGTCGAGTCGCGCATCAATTCCGTGACCAACATCATGAACGCGCAGTACGAAGGGGACGTCGGGATCACGCACATCATCACGCACATCATCGTGCGCCCGACCGAACCGGACCCGTACAACTCGTTCGCCAATCACACGCTGCTGACGGAGTTCCGCAATCACTGGCTCGCCAATCAGCAGGACGTCATCCGCGACGTTGCCGAACTCTTCACCGGCCGCAACATTACCGGGGGGGTCATCGGAGAAGCCTGGACCATCGGCGGAATCTGCACGACCAGCGGATACTGCTTTGTCGAGTCGGATTGCTGCGGTTCGATTTCGTGCTCGACCGACCTGTCCGCGCACGAACTGGGTCATCTCTGGTCCGGCTTCCACTGCACCTGTTTCTCGTGGACGATGAACCCGAGCCTGACCTGTGCCAATCGGTTCAATCCCAACTTGACGATTCCCGACATCCTGTTCCACCGTGACACGCGCTCGTGCCTGAGCGACGTGACGCCGACCACCGTGTTCCCGTTTGAGGACGCGTTCGAGAACCCCGACTTGGACATGGGGCGGTGGTTGAACGAGGGCGCGACGGTCGACGAATTCGGTGCCAACGAGCCGAGCGCTCCGTTCTCGCTGCATCTCGCCGGAGACGGGCGGGCCGCGACGGGATTCATGAACACCGCCGGTGCAGGCCAGTTGGCAATCGCGTACTGGTGGCAGCGCAGCGGCAACTTCGGTCCGGGCGGCTCCCCCGAGTCGGGGGAAGATCTGGTTATGGACTACCGCAGCGCCGGCGGAGACTGGGTGGAGGCCGGTCGCCACGCAGGCGATCCGGGAGACGGGGGTGATCAGGAACCTTACGAGCGAAACTGCGTCCTGCTCGATGGGGACGCACTGCACTCTGCGTTTCAGATTCGCTTTCGCCTCATCGACGCGGAACCGGGCGACAACTTCTTCGTCGACGATGTGAGCATTACCGAAGCCGGTCCCGGCGGATGCGCGTTGCAGACGACGCCACCGGAGATCGTGCACGCGTCCGGGCTGCCCGGCGAGACGCGTCCGTTCAGCGGGTACATTGACCCGCGTCGCGAAAGCTCGGACGGCACCAGCCCGGACCTCGGCGTTTCGGAGTTTGCTATTCTCTTTTCCGAGCCGGTCGAAAGCGTTGGGGGAGGCCCGCTGACGGCGGCCTCGTTCATGGTGACCAATACCGGCGGCGCGACGCCGCCCGCCGTGCTCTCGGTGAACGCCGACGCCATGCCGTTGGTGGTGGTGACGCTTGATCGCCCGATCACGCTGCAGGAGTACACGACCATCCAGGCCGTTGTGCGGGACTTCGACGACCCGCCGAACCAGATCGTCGACGGCGGCAATCTTGGAGCAGGTGTGAATGAGGTGGATCGCGTGGATGTGGCGTTCCTGCCGGCGGACGTGGATCAGAGCGGCAACGTCACGCCGTTCGATCTGCTGGCGTTCCGCCAGATCGTGAACGACGTGACGAACCCCGAGGCGGGGATTGAAGCCGATTACGTAGACGCGGACCGGGACGGCGAGATTGCTCCGTTCGATCTGTTGGCGTTTCGGCAACTGATCAACGGCGTTCCGCCGGCCACGCGGGCCTGGGCGGAACAGTCGGTTAATAACCCGCGACCGTAGGTCATCGGCGCTGATGCCGACCGCGGCGAGCGCTGGAGTTGTATGGGTCGCACGTGGACAAAGGTGTTAGCATGAATCGTCGTTTGATTGATGGACCGTCACTGAGCCTGTTGTGGTGTTTCGTGGGCTTGATTGCGTTTCAGGCTCCGGCGGTAACGCTCGGTGCCGAATCGCTCTCACGGTCGGAACTGGTCGGGCGGGCCAACGCCGAGTTCGACCTGTACGCGAGTCAGGTCGCTGCGCTGGAAATGAACACCGCGCCGAGCGTGTCGCAGAACATCGTCGTACCGGTCGATGGTGAGTCGCTGGTGCTGAGCTTGCGACCGCACTCCGTGCGCTCCAAGCACTATGAGGTGCGCTACCAGCGTGCCGACGGCACCTACGACACCGTCGAGCCCGGACCGGTTCGGACGGTGCGCGGCGCCATCGACGGCATCAACGGCAGTTCGGTCGCGGGGTCCGTGACCGAGAACGGTCTCGTCGTCATGGTCAAGTTCCCGGACGGCGCTCGCCTGTGGATCGAGCCGCTCGCCGGACGGGTGGCCGAAGCCGCCGCGGGAGACCACGTGATCTATCGCGACGAGGACATCGTCCCCAGCGGGCGGTCTTGCGGCGCCGTGATCGAGGAGGGTCCGATCGTCGACGGCCCGACGCCGATGATGGTGGGCTGCGAGGGCGCCACCTGCGTCGCCGAACTCGCCTGCGACTCCGACGTCGAGTACTTCAACCGTTGGGGCAACAGCGTTGAGGTGCGGATCAACAACGTCATCAACGCCATGAACGAGCAGTACGAATCGGAAGTCGGCATCACCCACGTGATCTCGCACATCATCGTCCGTCCGACCGAGCCCGACCCGTACTTCGGTCCCGGTGGCGGGGACCTGCTCAGTCAGATGACCTCCCACTGGGTCAACAACCAGCAGTCCGTTGTTCGCGACGTCGCCCAGTTGTTTACGGGTCGATCACTCGCGGGGAGCGCGATCGGTGTCGCGTGGCGCGGCACGGTTTGCAACAATGGAGCTTTCGGTGCCTACAGCATCGTCGAGTCCGATTGCTGCGGGGGACTCGGAGCCGCGACCGATTTGTCGGCCCACGAGATAGGTCACAACTGGAACGCCGAGCACTGCGGTCCGACAGCGGGGTGCGGCTCCCACGGCGGATGCCTGCTGTGTTCTCTGCACACGATGCGATGCGCGATCACCGGCGCCAACCGGTTCCACGAGACATGCACGCAGCCGACGATCATTGCCTTTAGAAACTCGCGGTCCTGCCTGAGTGATCTCGCGCCCACGACGACGTTTCCGTTTTCCGACGAGTTTCCCGGACCGGACATCAATGGCGCGCTGTGGCTCAGCGAGGGCGCCACGGTCGACGATGTGGGCGCGAACGAACCGAGCGCGCCGTTCTCCCTGCACCTGAACTCCGATGACAAGGCCACCACCGGTTTCATGGACACGTCGGCGCTCGAACACGTCGGCGTCGAGTTCTGGTGGCAGCGCTCCGGCAGCCTCGGTCCGGGCGGGTCGCCGGAGTTGGGCGAAGACCTGATCACGGAGTACCTTTCGGACGACGGCTCCTTCATCGAGCTGGCGCGGGCGCCCGGCGATCCCGGCAACGGCGGTGACAATGAGCCGTACGCCAGAAGTTGCGCCGTGTTGCCCGCAGACGGAATCCACGAATCGACTCAGATTCGGTTCCGCATACTCGACGCTGAGTTCGGCGATCACTTCTTCATCGACGACGTTCGTGTCGTTGAAGGGTCCGAGTTCCTGGCGATCACGGTTCAGCCGCAACTCGATCTGGCGTGCCTCGGGGGCACCGGTGAGTTCAGCGTCACCGCGAGCGGCGAAGGACCATTCTCCTATCAGTGGAAGCACAACGGCACGAACATCTCCGGAGCGACCGATGACACGCTCGTGATATCACCGGTGGGTCCGGGCGACTTCGGTGCCTACAGCGTCGAAGTTAGCGGCGGGTGCGGCACGATCGAGAGCAATGAGGCGCAGCTCATCGAATCGACACCCATCGTCATCACGCAGCACCCGCAGGACACGACAGTGTCACTCGGCGGCACGCTCTTTCTGAGCATGTCCGCGACCGGCGGCGCGGAGTTCCAATGGTTCTTCAACGACGATCCGATCCCGGCGGCGACCAGCGCCTTCCTCTTCATCTCCAACATGCAATGTGCGAACCAGGGCTGTTACAACGTGGTTGCCACCAACGGCTGCGGGCAAGAGGTGTCCAACGCCGCCGTGGTCACCGTCTCCACGTGCCCGCCGTTCGACTGCAGTGTGGACACGACACCGCCGGAAATCGTGCACGCCGCCGGGCTGCCCGGCGAGACGCGGCCTTTCAGCGGCTACATCGATCCGCGCATCGAAAGCTCGAACGGTGCCGATCTTGATCGCGGCACGACGCAAGTGACTCTCCGGTTCTCCGAAACGGTCGACAACGTGGGTGGTGGCGGACTGACCGCCGATGCGTTCACCGTGAGCGAGACCGGCGCCGAGACACCGCCCGGAATCGTCTCCGTCGACGCGACCAACATGCCCGAGGTCGTGATCACGCTCGACCGCCCGATCACGCTTTCCGAGTACACCACCATCCAGGCTACCGTGCAGGACATGGCCGACATCCCCAACGTGATCGTTGACGCGGGCAACCAGGGTGACGTTGATGAGTCCGACCGTGTGGACATCGCGTTCCTGCCCGCCGACGTCGATCAGGACGGCGAGGTCGGTCCGTTCGATCTGCTCGCCTTCCGCCAGATCGTCAACGGCCAGCTAAACCCCGAGCAGGGAACCAATGCGGATTACGTTGACAGTGACCGCGACGGCGCCGTCGCGCCGTTCGATCTGCTCACGTTCCGGCAGATGGTCAACGGCATCGCCCCGGCCACCCGATCCTGGTCGGGCGAGACGCTGAACGACCCGCGCCCGTGATCGGAGGCGGCCGGCGCTCCGTAATCGAAGATCAACCCCAGCCGACCGGCGCACCGGTCGGCTTGCTCCTTGGCAGCCCGCAAAGAAACCCGGCGCGGGCGATGATGCCCCGCTTTGTCGTGTGGGCTCCACCGGTTGAAAACCGGTGCCACACGGTTGCCAGAGACTGTTCGCGCCGCGGTCCACCTCGCTGGCCGTTTTCGACGCCTTCCTATAAGCTCCCGACGCGCCGGTCCTCTGCTCGTTGAACACCGGGCACCTGGAACGGACGCGCGCAAAGGACCGTGCCCTTGCGGGAGTACCTCACCATGCGAATCGGAATGCTACGTGCTTGCTTAACCCTGTTGGCGATCGCGCCGGCGGCCACGCCGGCAGAGACCATCACCGTCGACGCGGTGCGGGTGCAGGTGTTGTCGCCGACGCTCGTGCGACTGGAGGAGCGCGGACCGAACGGATTCGAAGATCGCACGACCTTCCACGTCGTGTCGCGCGAGTCGCGCCGCGACGCCGGCGTGACGACAAGGGAGACGGCGGATGCGACGATCATCAGCGCAGAACGCTGGCGCCTGCGCCTGCGCCGTCCGGTCACTTCCGTCGTGGGTCTCGAGTTCCGCGGTCCCGACGGCGAAGTCCTGTACAGGTGCGGCGGGAACGAAACGAACAGCGTCTGGCTGCCGTCGCCCGGCGAAATGCCTCCCGCATGGGCATTCGCCGACAAACCGCGGATCGTCCCGCCCGCGCGCGGCGCGCTGCCACCGCCTGCCGATCGCGACATCCTTCACGCGTCAACGTCGGGATGGGACCTGTCCAACGACGCGCTGGATGTGTACGTGTTTCTGCCGGACGGCGACTATCGGCAATTGCGCAGCGACTTTCTGAACCTCACCGGCCCGACGCCCATGCCGCCGCTCTACGCGTTCGGCGCGTGGGACAGTCGCTACCACCCCTACACCGAAGAAACCGCACTCGCGCAGATAGACGGCTATCGCGATCATCACATCCCGCTGGACGTGCTCGTGATCGACACCGATTGGCGCATCGGCGCGTCGCACGGCTACGGCGTCAACGCGGAGCTCTTTCCCGACATGCCGCGTTTCATTCGCGCGGCCAAACAGAAGAACGTTCGATTGATGTACAACGACCACCCCGAGCCGGTGGCGGGGAGCGCCCTCGCGCCGGAGGAACTGCAATATCGATACGACGGACTGGCGTCACTGTTGAAAATGGGCATCGACGTGTGGTGGTACGACCGCAACTGGGACACGCACTTGCACGAGCCCGCGCCCGGCATCCGCAAAGAAGTCTGGGGGATGAGGCTTTATCGCGACATCACGCGTTCTGAGCGTCCGAACCTGCGCCCGATGATCATGGCCAACGTCGACGGCATCGACAACGGCCACCGGAATCGCCCGCCCAACGTGGCCGCGCACCGCTTCCCGATTCAGTGGACCGGCGACACGCAGTGCTCGCTGCGCTTTCTGGGGATGGGCATCGAAAACGCCGTGCATAGTGGCGTGCACGCGGTTAGTCCATACGTCAGCGAAGACCTCACCGGACACGTCGGCCGGCCCGCGGTTGAAGATTATGTGCGGTGGGTGCAGTTTGGGGCACTGTCTCCCGTCTTCAGACTGCACTGCACACGAGGGGACGTGCGCGTGCCGTGGGAATACGGCGACGTCGCCGAGTCCATCACTCGTGACTACCTTCAGATGCGCTACCGACTGCTGCCCGTGTTCTACGCCGCCGCGCGAAATAACTACGAGACGGGCGAGCCGCTGCTTCGCCGGCTCGATCTCGAGTGGCCGAAGTACGCCGAGGCGCGGCGTGACGATCAGTACATGCTGGGAGACAGTATCCTGGTCGCGCCGATCTGCCGGGACGAACTGAGAGACCTGCCCGCGGGGTGGCTTTCCACGGCGCAGGGCAAGCCCGGTCTGCACGCGGAGTACTTCAACAACCGCGACCTCGAAGGCGCACCGGCCGTCGAGCGCGTCGACAGCGCCATCGACTTTGAGTGGACCGGTCGCGCACCGGCCGCGGGTCTCGGCACGGATGACTTCTCGGTCCGGTGGACCGGAAAGCTCGGACCCATTCCCGGTGACGCGCCGATCGGGCTTCGCGTCGCGGTCGATGACGGCG
>JAJDDR010000346.1 GCA_029260255.1 Phycisphaerae bacterium | reverse complement strand
GGTGCTCCGTCAGTTCTTAATGGCTGGGTTGCTCGGCGCGTTGCCACGCCGCGCGCGCGTGGTTTCCCGCATCGGTTTCGCGGCGACCCGTGGGGGAGCCCCCCCCGCCGGGTCGCCGCTAAACGGATGCGGGAAACCACGCGCGCTCTGCGTGACATCGCGCGATGCAACCCATCCATTAAGAACTGACGGAGCACCAAGTGGTCCCGATCATGAGCAACAGCGACGCGGCAAGCATACCGGTGCAACCTTGTCGACGGTGCTGCTTGCGCACCGCGCCACCACCACGCCGTACGTGGTATGCCCGCCGCGCGCTCTTTGCGCTATTGCCGTTGGCGGCGCCAACCGCATCCGGTGCCGACGCGATTCACGACGATTCGCTCGCTTCCGCCGTACCCGCCTCGGCCGGCTTCTTCATCGAGTTCGATCAACTCGGAAACGAGAACGCCGCGGACCGCGCCGTCAGCGCCAACAGGTTGTATCAGTTGCTTGTCGGACCGGAAGACGCGCAACGTGGACTCTCCGTCGACTGGCGCCGTACCATTCGCGCACTCGGGCTCAAACCCGGCGAGGCAACCAAGGAGTTGCTCGCCCGTCGGGTCGCGATCGCGGCGCCGTCATGGAAGCGGCTGGGCGAGGGAATTCTGCTCGTACGGATCGAACGCGGCGATAACTCCGTCCAAAAGAACATCTTTCCGCCCGACAGCGAAGACACCATCGATGGCCGCGGCGACGTGATCGTGTACCGAAGCCGCAACGTGCTCTCCGTTGCCAATCGCCGAGAGACATTGATCGTCAGCCAGCGACGAACCGAAGGGTCACTCTACCGCCAAGCCGTCGACCTCATGATGGAACCGACGAGGCCGTCGCTCGCCAACGATCATGGATTCGCTCGAGCGCTCCGCGCACTGCCCCAGGGTCTGGACGGTCTTGTCTACCTCGGACCATCGAGCGGACAGGAAGCGGCCACCGGATTCTTGCCGGTCGAGTGGAAGGGCGTCGGGTTGGGCATGTACCTGCGCGACCACGGCGCGGAGTTCGTCTTTCATGCGGATTCGCCCGCGGCACCCGACCGCAGCGGTATCGGTCCGGTCCCGATCGAACGCGTCGGACTGCTCCCTCAGACCACGCTGGGCGTCTGGACCACGGAACTCGACGTCCGCGCGGCGTTTCGCGACATCGTTCAACACGGTATCACCGACGACACGCCCGCGTTTCTGAGACTGCTTGCCGGCGCATTCGACGTCGAGATCGTCGTGGAGAAGTGCTTCGGAGGACTAGGCCCGCGCGCCATCGTGACGTGGGATCAGCAGATGAGCACCGGACCGGACATCCCGCAGATCGCCGTATTGCTTGAAGCGGACAACGCGATCGAATCGGCCAAGGCGTGCGCAGACGCGGTTCAAATCGTGGTTGACTGGCTTGACCTGCAGAACAAGTCGGTTCCACAGCCACGCGTCAGACTCTCGCAGACGGTGTACCTCGGCGTCACGCTGTATGAAGTGACCGTGCCGTGGTCCACCGGATCATCCGGTGATCGGGCACCGCCGCCGCCACTCGTGCCCGCGTTCGCCGCCCTCGACGACTGGTTCGTCGTCGCGGCCAGCGCCGATCAGATTCGCAACATGATCGACGCCCGCTGGGGCCTGACGCCGAACATGAAGAACATGATCGATATTGACGGTGCTGATAAGAGCCCCGTCGCGCTCGCCGTCGCGCAACCCGCGCTCGCCGCGCAGGTGGTCGATACCTGGCTGAACCGGTCCGACGGGATTGCCGGACGCCTGCTCGGAAGCTTGATCAGCGGCGGGACAGATGACATTGGGAACAAAGCGCCGACCCCCAAGCTGGGGATTGGCATGAAATCCGATGAACAGCCGGGGGCGATACTGGTCGCGCGCGTCTACCCGACGGGCCGCGCTCACGGGCAATTGAGACCGGGGGATCGAATCGTCGGCGTCAACGAGCACCTCCTGACGCTGTCCGCGCCCACGGTCGACCTGCGCCGGATCGTGTCGCAACCGCCATCCAGCGGGCAGTGGGTGTTTCGCGTGGTGCGTGACGGGGAGACACTCGATGTCGTCGTTCCCGCGGGAACTCCGCGCAAGATCTCGCAGCGGTCAACGGATCCGGCCGGCGCGCTTCGACAACTCCAGGGTCTCTTCGAGCTCGTCGAATTCGCTAGTTTCCACGCCAACCGCGTCAGCCGGACGCAGGTCAACGGCAGCCTCACGCTTCGATTCACGCCCGTCGAGAACGGAGCGCACCCGTCTGATTGACGCGCCCGGCGGCTGCTCCTACATTGCCTCCGCACTTGGCCCGCGCGGCAGCGCCACGAGGTTGACGACCGGGCATCGAAAGGGCTGAACCGAGTATGACAAAACAATGGCGCGCCGAAAGACTCTCGCAGCTTCCCCCCTATCTCTTCGTCGAAATCGACCGAAGGAAGCGACAAGCCATCGAGGCCGGCAAGGATGTCATCAACCTCGGCATCGGTGACCCGGACGCGGCAACCCACGGCTTCATCGTCGATCGGATGGCCAACGAAATTCGCCAACCGGCCAACCATCGCTATCCCAACGGCGCGGGAGTTGCGGAGTTCATCGACGCGGCGCTGGCGTTCTTCAAGCGGCGATTCGGCGTCGTGCTTGATGGCGGCCGGATCACGGCGCTCATCGGCAGCAAGGAGGGGATCGGTCATCTTCCGCTCGCGGTGGTCAACCCAGGCGACGGCGTGCTGATCCCCGAACCGGGGTATCCGGTCTACACCGCCGCGACGATCTTCGCCGGCGGCGTGCCGCACCTCATGCCGCTGACGGCGGAGAACCACTGGCTGCCCGATTTCGGGGCGATTCCCGCCGATGTGGCGCGTCATGCGCGACTGATGTTCCTGAACTACCCGAACAATCCGACCGGAGCCGTAGCGGACATCGAATTCTTCGAGACCGCCGTGCAGTTCGCGCGCGACAACGATATGCTCATCGCCCACGACGCCGCCTACACGGAGGTTTTCTTTGAGACCACCCCGTCGAGCATTCTCGAGATTGCCGGCGCGGAGGATTGCTGCATCGAGTTCCATTCGCTCTCGAAGTCGTTCAACATGACGGGCTGGCGCTCCGCGTTCGCCGTGGGCAACCGCGACGCCATCGCCGCCCTGGCAAAGGTGAAGGACAACGTGGACTCAGGCCAGTTCAATGCGATCCAGTTCGCCTCGGCCGAAGCGCTGAATCACACCGACCACGTCAGCGTGCGTGCCATGAGCGATCTCTACCGCGAACGCCGCGATCTCGCCGTCGGCGAGCTGCGCGACATGGGCATCGAGGTCGAGAAGCCCGAGGCGAGTTTCTATGTCTGGGCCAAGTGCCCCGAAGCGTACCCCTCGATGGAAACCGTCGCCAAAGTGCTCGACGACGCGGCCGTCGTTGTGATTCCCGGGACGGGGTTCGGCGCCGGCGGCGAAGGCTACTTCCGGATCGCGCTCACCGTGGATACGGACCGGATGCGCCAGGCGATGGAGCGCATGAAGAACATTGCGTGGTAAGCGGTGACAGTGATATGTCACAATCGCGCGCACCCAACTCGATCGTGTACCTGGCCCTCGGATCCAATCTGGGACGCCGACGCGCGCAGATGATCGCGGCGGTCGACGCGCTGAATCGTCACCCCGAGATCGCCGTCGCGGGCGTCTCCCGGTTGTATGAGACGACGCCGGTGGGCGGCCCGACCGATCAACCCGACTACCTCAACGCGGCCATCGCGCTCGAGACGGTGTTGTCCCCGGAATCGCTGCTTCACTTCACCCAGTCGATCGAATTCGAGTTGGACCGCAAACGCACCGTGCCCGACGCACCGCGCACGATAGACATCGATATTCTTCTGTACGAACCGCACGTTTCCGCGCGCGATGGCTCGACCGACCCGATCCTTCCCCACCCCCGAATACATCAACGCTTGTTCGTTCTTCAGCCGCTGTCGGACGTGGCCGGTTCGACACGACATCCGACACTGAATCGAACCGTCACGGAACTGCGAGACGTTCTACCGCAGACCGAGCGCGTTCGCGTTGTTGAGGATGCCGCTTGGTGGACGCACGTTGTCACCGCGGCGCGGCCGCCCACGGAAGAACGAGCGACAGAGTGAAGCGACCACCGGCGTCGGCGGCAGCCGTCACCCGCCCGCCCGCGTCATTCCGAATCCAGTGTAGTGCCTCAGCCAGATAGCATTCTATCAGAACCGCGACCGTCTGGGAGAGGCCCCGATAAACCGCTCCCTGAGGGTCGCGGCTCGGTTCAGGAAAGCGCCATCAATTCTGAGACACTACACTAGACCCAAGACAAGCATACGACGATGGGCATCTTCGCAACGGCGCGGGCCGACGGCGGATGGCGCAGACTGTCCCGTCCGCCGCTTGTGGCGGTTGCGAGGCACTCGGCTGTTCTTTGGTCATGCTTCATTCCGTACTTGTTGGGGGCCGACGCGGACCGGGACGTCCCTATCCCGGTGTCAGAGGGAGGCACTCGGCAACGCATGGACCGACGCACCTGCCGGCCGATGGCATCCGCGCCGCGAAAGAAGACATCCAACCATTGGTTCCAGGTCAATACGCGATACACGATGCGGCGGCCCGTCGAAATCACTTGCGCCGGAATCCGCATGAACGCGTTCAGAAACGTCTGGAATTCCATACGCAACACCTCGTCCTTCTCCGACTTGTACTTCTTGCGCCAACGCCCGTGCTCCGGCAGTGAGAGCGCGAACCATATCTTCAGCGACCAGGCCCGCGAGGCCATCACGATGTAGGCGCAATTGCTCACCAAGTTGTCCACCGGCATGTCCAGTGCGCGAACGCCGCCCTTGAGTTGGCCGATCAGCTTTTCCTGGTTGCAGCGACCATTGGCCGATCGCACCACGGCTGAAGTCGTCATGCTTCGGTTGTTCGTTATATAGAAGAAGTAACGCACGTCGTCGAACAGCACTGACTCGCCGCGTTCGACGGAGAGGTTCTTGCGAATGACCACAAAGCGATAACTGCCACGACACTTTCCCGGTGCGTAGTCGAACTCAGCCACGTCTTCCGATTGAAGCCGGACATTCTTGAGCTCACGCGCCCGTACGACCGCCTCTTTGACATTGCGAGGACATTGGCGCGGTTGCGTCTTGACGCTGCGTTTCGACTTGCGCACAAGCGGCTTCCACGCCTTGTTTTCCAGGCTTTCAGCCATTGCGACAAGGTTCGGCATCGCATCAATGCCGAAGATGAACTGCACGCCCCGACTGTGCCAGTCGTCCAACGCTTTCGTCTGTGTGAAGTCCGTATCGCCGCGAAGCAGCACGCGCTTGAATCCCGCGCTCTGGCAGAGGTCGATCGCTTGGTTGTACCGCTCAGTCGCGCCTTCGTGCGAAGGCCGATTCCCACTGCGGTTGACAAGAAAGAGCGGCTCGCCCGTGTTGGCCAGTGAGATCAGCAGTGGATGATAGCCCCACTGCCTTTGTGGTTGATGTCCATACCTTCCTTGCATTGGCCCGTCGTCTCCGCCATCGTGCCGTCGCCCTCTATGACGGCTTGGTCGAAGAACGCCTTCGGCTGTTGATGCCGGACGCCGACGCGAACATCGTTGATGATGTTCATCAGTGTCTCGACGTCGCTCGCGTCGAACCGCCGGCAGAAGTCGCCGGCTGTCGTGGGGTCGGGAATGCGTTTGGCCCCCAGCGCGTCGGCGAAGACTGCGTCATTGCGGCGCAGTTCGATGTGTTCCAGACAGGTGCCGCCGCAGAGCATGTTCTAGGCGATGTTGAGCACGTCATCGGATTCGTGGTAGGGCTTGTGAATCTTGAGCAAATGCAACCGGCCGTCAATGGCATCGACGAGCCCGCTTTGTCGCGCGAGCGTGTGCATCGCCCCGATCCCCCCGCACGCCAAAGCCCGTGTCTTTTCCGCCAGGTCATACTTGATGTTGCCGGCGGAGAACATCGGGCTGGGCTGATCCTCCCATTCGATGTCGCGGAGCCGATACTGGTTTTTGCGCTTGCCTCCGGCGAGGTTTCTGCGTATGTTGGCGCTCACTCGAAATGGCTCCTTGCGTAAAAGTGCCATAGGTTTGACACCGCACGTTTACCGCATCGACGAAGGTATTTCGAGTATTGTTTTGGACAAAAGCGATCAAACTACGCTGGTCTTGGGTCTAGCTTCCTGCGCTCCATCGAGCCATTTGGCCCGCGGTGGGGACTCGCGCTTCTTTCCGTTCAGCACGACGTCGAATCCCTCATTGACCAATCGGTGGCGAACGTTCTAGACGGTGCTCGTGCGGCAGGAGAATGCCTCAGCAATTCTCGTGTCGGTCCAGTCCGGTCCGTCGGCATCAGCCTTGAGCAACACTTGCGCACGTCGCACTTCTTGAGAAGAGCCTGTCAGCTTCTTAATGACGATCCGCAACGTTTCCCGTTCCTCATCCGTGAGGCGAACAATGTACTTCTTCTGCATGGCAACCCTCCTTGGTTGTCGGTATGCCGACCGAATTCTTGAAACAGTGGAACCCTAATCTTCACTCTGGACAAAGCACTAGTGTTCCGTCATCTTTGAATCTGCGGGTTGGTGTGCCACTGCTCTTGAGCAGTGCTCATCCGGAACGCACTGCTCAAGAGCAGTGGCACACATGCAGGTTCCACTTGACGCGCAGAATCTAGATTGACAGAACACTAGGCTGGGGGGCGACTTGCGTCTCGCGCTCCCAACAGCACTCCCAAACGGTGGGAGCCTCCCGATTGAGGCTCCTCTTGTTTGTCGAAGGATTGTCCTAAGTGCTTATCTCGTAAGCACTGGAGCCGTGGGGACTCGAACCCCAGACCTCCTGCATGCCATGCAG
>JAJDDR010000345.1 GCA_029260255.1 Phycisphaerae bacterium | reverse complement strand
CAATCGAGAAGCTGCGCGACGATGGTCTCCGCGCGCAGATGGGGTCCGCGTGCGTGCGCTTGGCCGGGCAGTTGCGCAGCGCGGAGTGGATGTCGCGTCTCGTGGCACGCCTGGAACACGGCGTTTCGCCGCAGAGCGCGTGGCAGGCGGACTCAGACAAGCTGGGAGCCACAGAGGACGCCGGGCTGGTTTTGGAGCGGAGTTCCTGTCCGTTGTAGCTTACGATGCTGCCTCTACGAACCATCGCATTTCTGATCTGGTTCGGCGGTCTGTCGGCCGGCTCGCTGGTCATCCCGGCGCTGGGCGTGGCGAACTACATGCTGATTTACCAGGTGTATCCGGAACACGCCTGGTGGCACATTCCGATCGAGGCGCTGGGCATTCGTTATTCCATGACGGCGGCGGTTTGCCTGATGCTGGGCATTCTGATCAACCTGCCGCGACTGCCGGCGGTTCGCCCGGTGCTGAGCTTGTGGGACCTGTGCGCGATCGGCATGATGTTCACGGTCGGGTTCGGCGAGTTCATCGGCCTGCCGCCTTCCGCGGACAGCGTCGCGCTGACGGACAAGTTCATCAAGATGATGATCTTCGTGTTCTGCCTCACGCGTGTGACGACGACGCGCACGTCGTTCACGATCGTAATGTGGGCACTGGTCCTGGGTAGCCTGTACATTGGGTACGACGCGTGGACAGCACCGCGCGGCGCGTTCGCGCGGGGGCGTCTCGAGGTGGTCGGCGGACCTGACTTTCGGCACTCCTCGGGGCTGGCCGCGCATATGTCGGCGATGCTGCCGCTGATCGGGGCGACTTTCCTGGCAACACGTAGTTGGTTCCTGCGCGTGATCCCGATGGTGAGTGGCGCACTGGCGGTGAACACGGTGGTTCTCTGCCGCACGCGGTCGGCGTTCGTGGGTTTGTTGCTGGGCACGATCGGCGCGGTGGTACTGGCGCCGCGGAAGAGGCGATTGAAGACGTACGTCGCGGTTGTATTCGCCGGCGTCTGTGCCTACGCACTGACCGACAGCCTGTTCTGGGAACGGATGTCGACGCTTCGGAGCCCTGAGACACTCAAGCAGGATACGGCGGCGATGGGCCGGATCACGATCTGGATTACGGCCCGGCAGGTGGTCGCGGAGAATCCGCTCGGCGTCGGCATCGGCAATCTCCCGAAAACGCTGATGCGTGTGGACCCGAAGGTGGGCAGGCGGGCGGCGCACAACACGTTCATTTTGTGCATCACGGAACTTGGCGTTCAGGGGTTTGCGTTGTTCGCGGTCATCGTGGTCACGGCTCTGTACTACGCGCTGTATTGCCATCGGCGCGCGGACCGAACGTCCGACCCGCCGTGGACACGTTTCATGGCGTATGGCCTGGTGCTTTCGATACTGATTTCGTGCGGCACGCAGTTATTCACGGAGCGGCTTTATACGGAGTCGTTCTGGTGGATTCTGGCTCTTCCGGGGTGCCTGAGGCGCGTGGTGCTGCACGACCTTGAAACCGAAATGGTCCCGTTGATTCAAGGATCGTCGTATGCGGAGATCAACGTGCCGGCTTCAGAGAACCCCCTGCTACCCGACGGTATTGCACCTGGTCCACTCGCTTAGCGTGGGCGGAACGGAGCGTGGCCTGGTGTCCATGCTGGCTGAGCCTGCGCTGCAGCGCATGCGCCATATCGCGTGCGCGCTGCGCGAAGCGGGGCCGCTGGCGCGTGAGTTGCCCGAGTGCGTCGAGATGGTCGCGTTGAACGTTCGTGGGCGCAGTTTTCTGTCGGCGCCACGGCTGGCGCGTGTCATCGCCCGGCATCGTCCGCAAGTCGTTCACGCCCGGAACTGGGGGACTTGGATCGATGCGGTTGTGGCTTGCAGGCTGGTCCGTGGGGGGCGTCCGGCAGCCGTCTTGGGGTTTCACGGTCTGGAGGCGGACACGGGTTTCTCGGTGCGTCGCCGGCGGTGGGCGCAGCGGTTCGGTCTGGCATCGAGACGGTTCACGGCGGTTTGCCACGCGGGCGCGGAGCAGTTGGGGGATGAGTTGAACGTACCGGCAGACCGCATCAGCGTTCTGGAGAGCGGTGTGGACGCGTCCAGGTTCCGTGCGGCGAGTCGATCGCAGCGGATCGCGATTCGGGACCGATTGGGAATCGGACCGAGCGAACGGGTGGTGATCATGGTCGGGTCGCTGGTGACCGTGAAGGACCACGACGCAGCAATCCGGGCCGTCGGAGAGTGCGCACGCCGCGTGGGTCGCGTGCGACTGCTGGTGGTCGGCGACGGACCGTTGCGAGCGGACCTCGAAGCGCAGGCGCGCGATCTGCACTGCGATGCCCGGGTCGACTTCCTCGGAATACGTGGCGACATCGATAGCCTGTTGCGTGTCGCGGACGTGTACATATCGAGCAGTCGGTACGAGCAAATGAGCAACGCGGTCATGGAGGCGATGGCGGCGGAGGTGCCCGTCGTGGCGACGGACGTCGGCGACCACGCGCGACTGATCCGGCACGATCGCACCGGTATCATCGTTCCGAGGCGCGACCCGGTGGCGCTCGCGCGGGCACTGGCGGGGCTTCTGACGAACCCGGGGAAACGTCGTGCCCTCGGTGAGGCCGCGCGCGATCGGATCGCCGAGCAGTTCGATCTGCCCTGCGCCGCCGAGCGGTACGCCTGTTACTACGAGTCGATTGTCGCCGAGCAGGCGATGGAAGGGGCGGCGCGATGTGCGGCATTGCCGGCATAGTATCGAGCGACGGCATCAGCGCGGTCGACCGGCGAACGACGGAGCGGATGCTGGAACAACTGACGCACCGCGGTCCGGACGACGTCGGGATGCACGCCTGCGCGAACGCGGTACTGGGTCACACGCGCCTGGGGATCATCGACCCCGTGGGCGGCAAGCAGCCTATTCGCAACGAGGACGGCTCGGTCTGGACCGTCATCAACGGAGAGATTTACAACTACCGGGAACTGCGGCGCGAACTGGAAGGGCGCGGGCACCGTTTCCGCAGCAACGCCGACAGTGAAGTGGTCGTTCATCTGTATGAGGACCTCGGTCCGGGTTGCGTCGAGCGACTGCGCGGCATGTTCGCGGTGGCGATTTGGGACGGGTCGCAGCGGACGTTGGTGTTGGCGCGCGACCCGATCGGTGTGAAACCGCTCTACTACGCGCAGGTCGGCGATCGCCTGGTGTTCGCGTCCCAACTGAACGCCCTGCTGGAGGAGCCGACCATCGATCGCGATGTCGATCCGGAGAGCCTGCACAACTACCTGGTCTATCACTACGTGCCGGCGCCGGGGAGCATCCTGCGCGGCGTGTCGAAACTTGGCGCGGCGGAGCGTCTCGTCGCGTACGACGGTGTCAGCCGAATCGAGCGTTATTGGGATGTCTCGTTCCAACCGGATGACCGGCGCAGCGATGCCGATTGGTTCGAGTTGATCCGGCAGCGCTTCGATGACGCCGTGGGCGCGCACCTCGTCGCGGACGTTCCGGTCGGCGCACTTCTGAGCGGCGGGATGGACTCGAGCGCGGTCGTGGAGGCGATGGTGAGGCTCGCCGAAGGTTCGAGTCGAACCTACACCGCGGGGTTTTCCGAGGCGGCGTACGACGAACGGGAAGATGCCCGTGCGCTGGCCGATCGCCT
>JAJDDR010000344.1 GCA_029260255.1 Phycisphaerae bacterium | reverse complement strand
CTCTGTCTGCTGGTTCTGCTGGTGCCGATCTGGTGGCGCTGGTTGAGCAGAAAGCCCTACGCGGCCGTGCGGTTTTCGTCGATCGCCTGGTTGCGGGCGGAGGGTGCGAGTCTTCGCGTCAGTGCCAGGCACATTCTGCCGATCCTGCGGACGCTCGTGGTGGTGCTGCTCGTCGTGTGCTTGGCGCGGCCTCAGCAGCCCAATCAGGAGACGAGGATTCTCTCCGAGGGCATTGCCATTCAGATGCTGGTCGACCGATCCAGCAGTATGTTGGCGATGGACTTTCGAATCGACGGGAAGCAGGTTGATCGCCTCAAGGCGGTGAAGAAGGTGTTTCGTGAGTTCGTGGTCGGCGGCGACGAGCTTGCGGGGCGTCCGGACGATCTCATCGGGATGATCACGTTTGCCGGGTACGCGGATAGCAAGTGCCCGTTGACGTTGGACAAGTCGTTTCTCGTGGAGACCCTGGAGCAGACCGAGATTGTCGACGCGTCGGAGGGGCGTGACGAAGACGGGACGGCCATCGGAGACGCGATCGCGCTGGCGGTCGAGCGGATGCGCGACCTGGACCGCCGCCGACTGGCGTCTTCGACGAACAAGATCAAAGCCAAGGTCATGATCCTGTTGACGGACGGCGAGAACAACCGGGGCGAGTTCACCCCGCTGCAGGCGGCGGAACTCGCGGCGAAGTATGACATCAAGATCTACACCATCGGCGCGGGCACGACGGGCGTGGCGTCCATACCGGTGGACACCGTGTTCGGTCGTCAACTGCGGCAGGTTCAGGTGACGATCGACGAGGAGACGTTGCGCCAGATCGCGGAAGTGACCGGCGGGCAGTACTGGCGGGCCACGGACACGAACTCGCTGCGCGAGGTCTACGCGGAGATCGACGCGCGCGAGAAGACCGAGACCGAAGAGAGGCGGTACTTCCAATACGCCGAGCTGGCGACCGAGAGCGTGCGGCTGGGTTCGATCACGCTGCCGCCGCTGTTGCCGATCGTGGCGGTGTGTCTGATGCTGGAGGTGCTGTTGATGAATACGTGGCTTCGGAAGGTGCCGTAGCGATCGAGACATGAGCGACTTTGGATTCGATCACCCTGAACTTCTCCATCTGCTCTGGGCACTGCCCGTTCTGGGCGCGGTCTACCTGTGGGGGTTCGCGCGGAAGCGCCGGGCGCTGGAGCGGTTCGCGACGTTGAACCTGTTGCGTTCGCTCATCCCGGCGGTGAGTCTCGGCCGGCAGCGGTTCAAAGCGGTCCTGACGCTGCTTGCGGCGGGGACGTTGGTGATCGCCATGACCGGTCCGCGGTGGGGGACGCACTATCAGGACGTACCGTCGCGCGGGATCGACATCATCTTCGTGCTCGACGTGTCGAATTCCATGCTGGCTGAGGACGTGGCACCGAACCGGATCGAGCGTGCCAAACTGGACATCAAGGACATGCTCGAGGTGTTGCCGGGTGATCGCGTCGGTCTTGTGACGTTCGCGGGAAAGAGCACGCTGAGCTGCCCGCTGACGGTCAACTATGGGTCGTTCCGAATGGCGTTGGAAGCGGTTGACACGCGCAGCGCGCCCGTCGGCGGAACGCTGATCGGCGACGCGGTGCGCTACGCCGCCGACTGCTTCACGGACAAGGTCAAGGATCACAAGGCGATCATCGTCATCAGCGATGGCGGAGACACGGACGACAGCTACGCGGTCCAAGCCGCCCAAAAGGCGTTCGAGGAGAGGGGCGTCCGCGTCTTCACCGTCGGTTTCGGAGACGTTGTGGACGGCGGCAGGATTCCGGTCATCAAGGACGGCAAGCGCGTCTATCTGACGCATCAGGGGCAGGAAGTCTGGACCAAGCTGGAACCCGAAGTGTTGCAGTCAATGGCGCCCGTTGCGGACGGCGGCTACTTCTCCAACACGGATTTCCGGGAGATGTATGCACGTATCGCTCCCAAGGTGGCGCCTCGCGAGTTCGAGTCGTCACGCAAGGAGATGAAGTACGCGCGGTTTCATTGGTTTGCGGGTCTGGCGATGGTGTTGCTGATCATGGAAACGGTGATGACGGACCGAAAGGCGGTGGCGGCGTGATGCGGCTCGGTGGGTTCGTTTGGTGTTTGGTGCTCGTGTCGCCCGCGTTCGGTCAGATTCAGTCTGCACGCACGCTTGTGGAAGAGGGCAACACGCTGTTGGCGGCCGGCGATTTCGCGTCCGCGTTGGAGCGTTACAAGTCGGCGGAGGTAACCGAGCCGGAGTCTCCCGAGTTGGCGTACAATCAGGGCGTTGCCCACTACAAGCTCGGCGAGTATGACGCCGCCCGCGGCGCGTTCAACAGGGCTCTTCTGACGCGGGACCTGGCGCTCGAGGCGAAGGCCAAGTTCAATCTGGGTGATGTCGCCTATGCCTCGGCGTTGGAGAAGCAATCCAACTTCCAGGAGGCCGTCGATCTTCTGAAGACCGGAATAGGGCAGTACCGCGACGCCCTGGAACTGGATCCCGAGGACGAAGGCGCGCGGAAGAATATCGAGATGGCCCAGGTGCTTATCAAGGACCTGCTCGACAAGCTGAAGAAACAGCAGGAGCAGGAGCAACAACAACAGCAGGATCAGCAAGGCGAGCAAGACCCGCAGCAGCAAGACGATCAGGAGCAGCAGCAGGATCAGGACCAGGGTGAGCAAGAGGGTGAGCAAGAGCAGCAACAACAGAAGGACGAGCAGGAGGGCGATCAAGAAGACAAACAGCAGCAGTCCGGCGACGAGCAACAGGAGCAGCAACAGCAACCGCAGGCAGGTGAGGAGATGACAAACGGCGAGGCCGAGCGCATGCTACAGGCCGTTCGTGACAAGGAGAAGCGTCGCCGCGAGGAGCAAGCGGAACGTCGCCGCGCGCGGTACATCCGCGTACCCAAGGATTGGTAATGCCGCAGAGATGGTCGATCATCGCAGCCGCTTGCGCGGCGTGGACGGCAACGGGCGTATCGCAGGGCGCGGATGTCCGTTTCGGCATTTCACCGCGCGAAACGTACGTCGGCGCGCCGATCCAGGTCCAGATTACGATTGACGACGCCGAGGCGTACGATCCGCCGGAGTTTCCGGAGATCTTGAACGCCGAGGTTCGCTCGGCGGGGACATCGCGCAACGTCAGACAGGTCGGACGCCGTGTCAGCACGTCGGTCACGTACACCTATCATGTCATCCCCCGTCGCGCGGGCGTGCTGACGATTCCGCCGATCAGCGTGGGCGCCGACGGAGAGACGTTTACCACGGTGGCGACCAAGATTCGCGTGCTCAAGTCGGACAAGGGCGACCTTCTGTACGTTCAGCTTCTGGGTGACGACGCGGCGTACGTTGGAGAGCCCGTCGACGTAACGCTCGAACTGTGGCTCAAGCCGTTCGAGCAGAACGGCGTGCGTCTCGACGAGCGAGACATGTGGCAGACCATCGATCAGAAAAACAGCGCGTGGGGTCCGTTCATAGCCAACCTGCAAGGTCGTTCACCGGATGTGAGCTACCGGACCGAGCATCGACCGGACGCGACTGGTCGGAGTGCGAAGTACTTCGTCTACACGCTCAACCGGACCGTTTGGCCCGAGCGGCCGGGCGAATTCGACGGCGGAGGCGTGACCATCGTGGTGAATTACCCGCTCTCGGCGCGGAGGAGCCGGTTCATGCTGCTCGGGCGGCACGAGATCACCAATGCCCGGGTGATCTCGGCGGCGATCGAAGACTCGGCACTGACGGTGAAACCGTTGCCGATGGATGACCGGCCGGACGGATTCCGAGGCGCCGTCGGGCGGTATGCGTTTGCGGTGACGGCGGCGCCCGCGGAGATGAGCGTGGGCGACCCGATCACGCTGAGGTTGGCGATCCGCGGGACGGGGAGGTTGGAACCACTGCAGGCCCCGCTTCTGGCACGGCAGGAGTCGCTAACCGAGCATTTCCGCGTCCCGGACGAAGAGTTGGCGGGCATCGTGGAGCGTGGGACCAAGGTCTTCACGCAGAGCATCCGGGCGAAGCACGATAGCGTAACGGAGATACCGCCCATCGAGTTCAGCTACTTCGATCCGGACTCGGAGCGGTACGTGACGGTACAGAGCGATCCGATTCCCATTACGGTTAAGGAGTCGACCCGGCTGTCGGTCTCGCGCGTGGTGGAAGGCGCCGCCGGTCCCGCCGCGGGAACTCGGCTCGCGCTTGCGGATACCGGCTTGCTGGCGAACTACGACGATATCGATCAGTTGCTTTCTCAGCAGACACTCTCGATCGGCTGGGGGAGTTGCGGCGTTGTTGCCGGCGGTCCGCTCTTATGCGCGGCGACGTTTCTTGTTCGCCGTCGTCGCGAGCGCGTGGCCGGCGACACGGGTTTCGTCCGGCGGCGATCGGCGCACCGGACGGCGGTCGGACACATCCGGCGCGCCGGCGCCGACGGCGGTGGTCCCGTTACGGCGGACATCGCGACCGCAGTGACGGGATACGTCGCGGACCGGTGCAATCTGCCACCCGCCGGACTAACACGAGCCGACGCGGTGAAAGAGCTGCTTGCGCTCAACGTGCCGAAAGAGCTTGTTGGAAGAGTGGACGAGCTCTTGACCGAGTGCGAAAGCGCCCAATACGGCGCGGCGGCGCAGACGGGTGCCAACGATCTCGTGAAACGCGCGCACGAATGTGTGAACGAACTCGAACGCAGGAAGTTCCGTCATTGATGTCGCGCAGATGGACAGTTTGTATTGGTCTGTTGGCGTCGCTGTCGACGTCCGAAGCGATTGCGCAGGTGGGTTCGGGTGGCGGAGAACCGACGCGATCCCAGATCATTCTGCAACTGAGCGAAGCGCTCGATGCCTTCGACCGTGGTTCGGCGGTTCTGAACAC
>JAJDDR010000343.1 GCA_029260255.1 Phycisphaerae bacterium | reverse complement strand
CATTACGCTCCTCCAGCCGAAGGATCACCGCGATCAATTCAGCGTTCGTGCATGCGTCCAGTGCCTTCATGTACCCCATCATCGGGCGTCGACGCGATTCTACTCCAGAATTGAACAGAAAACCCGTGAACGGTTACCCTTTCCCGATGTTGCGTCAATGAGATGTCGAAGATCTTCGTGATCCGTCTCTGTTGCGAACCGGCCGAGCTCGATGCACCGATCCAGCGAGAGCAGCGGGAAGGTGATCTTCAATCGGCGGGTCGCCGGCGGCAATGACCGCACCAGTTGGAGGAGCTGACAGCCAAAGCCACTGGGATAGATACACTGACTCACCTGGTACGTGGCGCGTTCGAGCAGCAGTTTCCGGGCTTCGCCAGTGCGACCGGCGAGTAGGTGTGTCTGAAGCGCTGACCAAAACCGGCGATCGTTGTTCTGTAGCAGGAACTGTGCGGCCCTGCCGATCGGATTGGCATGCAGCTCAGAGTGACTTTCGCGGCCAAAGAACCCAGCCCGCAAGCTCGCCAAGGCGATCGTTTCGCTGGCGAATACCGCCCGCAGCAGCGTGGCAACGTCAGCCGCTTCAATGATGTGAAGGTGATCCCGCGCACGGAGGACGGCTTGGGCGATTTGCTCTCTTTCGCTCGGTGACAGCGCCTGAAGTGAGCCATCCTCATCTGTTGGCGGACAGATGAACCTCCCGATGGCCGACTCACGGAGGGCCGCGTCGAGCTTGGCTGGAATGTTCTTGACCGGCCGTAGATCCCCATCCGCGGAGGCCACGTGTCCGGTCGCTACGACGTCCTGCGGAACGGGCAGTCGCAGAGTGGCGGAGAGGAGTGCCAGAAAAACGGGAACATCAGCCGAGAAGCCGGATATGGACACGCCAATGTCCTCGGCGGACGCCGCGGCCAGGTTGACGACCGAGAGCTCGAACCGCTGGCTTGGTATGTTCATGTGTTCAAGGATGCCGTCCACCACGGGCAACACGACAGCCTCTATGTGTTTCCTCGCTTTCTCATCGAACGTGGCCGGGCCGGTGAACACGAGTCTCTCCCCGCCGGCGTCTCCGATGGCTCTCGCAAGAACGGCAGACAGTACGGCAACCGCCTCGTCATCGTGGCCGAAGACCAGAACGGTCTTGGCCCGCCCAACCATCCCAGGCTCCGTTGTCGTCACGCTCCCGCCTCCGTGTCCTGCAGCTGAATCTCAAGCGATCCCGTTTCGATGCCCGGACAGACGCGCACGACCAGCGCGCCGTCCATAAGGTCGAATTGCCCGGTCACTCTCCGGTCCGCACCGCCCGTATCGGCTGCCATCCTGAGAGGCTGATTGGGGAACGCCTTCGACCAGATGAGGTGCCGTTCATCCAGCCGTCCCTGCCAGAGGAGACGGCCGGTTTCAAGCACCAAGCGGTAGTCGCCGGGTGCGATGCCCGTGATGGACTGGGTTTTACCGTCTTCTCTGATGACGCAAGTGGCCACGGGCACCTCGTTTTTCTCGATGAGAATCTCGCAGACCGGCGGGCGTTCCATAGCCCCGCGGATCTCGGCCCAGAGTTGTTCATACTGCTCGTGCCATGGTGACTGAATGGATTCCGCTGACGTGTTGTGAGTCTCCCGATCACTCTGGAGCGCATGATCCACCCGTTCCACCATGAGCGCCGCCAGGACGTCAGGGATTGGTTCCTCGCCGCCGTGTGGTGCTGATTCGTGGCCTGACCTGACCTCGCTGATGAACTGGAGGAATTGCTGATAGCCTTGAGCATACTCAGGCTGGCTTCCCAGACGCCTGATCTCTTCGAACGCCTTCCGAAGCGCAGCGGCCGGATCCGGCTCCTGAAGAGCCCTGGCGATCATTGATACAAAGTACAATCTGTCGCTCATGAACGGACCTCCTGGCTAGACTGGTGGAGCACTCGTGTGATCTGCGGCCAAACCCCCGCCTCCTTCGCAGCCTCGACAAAGGGGCCGTGATACGCCAAAACCCGAGCCGTGTTTACCCAGAGATCGGGGATTGGACCGCCCGAGTCAGATTGCCAGCGACTGCCGGCGAAGCGCGAGAAGGTGGCCTTGCTCAAACCGAAGGCTTGGCCAACTGCGCTATCGTTGTGGCGATCCTCACTCATATCCTCGAAGATGCTCAGGATCAGACGGCGCAGCGTTGGCTTACCGAGTGCCTGGATCGCCGGGCGCTGCTGGCCTAGGGTGTGGGCCTTCTCGTCGGCCACCACTTGGGCCAAACCGTCGGCGGTAACCTCGTGCTCAATCAGCCAGGTCATCGGGTGATCGGCTGGTCGGCGCGACGGAATCTGGTCCGCGCGTGAGCCGAGGCTTGTGCCCCGGAGGACGCCCAACCGATCATCTATGATGTCCTGGGCGCGGCGTTGTTCGCCCGGCCGCGACGGATCCGGGTCTTGCACATTCATCTCCAGCCACTCCCGGCGCTTACGCCTCTGCAGCCAGGCAGGCATCCAAACATAGATCACGCCATCGGGAAGGGGCCATGCGTAACGCGTCCTTGCAGGGTTCACGCCTCGCCGGGCCTCCATGCATGCCCTGCAGAACTGGCGAACCACGTGCCTTTGCAGCGTTCTGGCAGCGGCGGTCTCTACTTGGAGCGGATCGGCGCGTGGGTGCCCGCGTTTCCACGTGTCCATGCAGTCGACAACCCTCTGAAAGTGATGGCGGCAACCAGCTCCCCCGCGCTTGACTGACACGCCGTTACCCCCGTCGTCGGTCAGTGTCGTGTACTTGTCGATGGTCAGATCATAGGCACGCTCCAGCACGGACCACTCGTGTCCGGCGAACTTCTGAATTGCGGCCTTATCGCGCAGCACATCCACGAATTCGACAAAGAGCAGAGGCTTTGACCCGTTGAACCGAAATGTGGGTCGATGGGTGTGGAGCTCCTCCAAAGCCATTCGGTCTCCCGCGCGGGCAATCCGTTCGATCTGACCCAACAGAGACTCGGAGCGGCGCGAACCCATCCTGTCCTGGCGGGCGCTATCTGTAAGGGGCATGAGTGTGCTCATGTGTGTTCTCCAAAGTGCATCAGCGGATCGCGCCTAACATCTCGTCGCGGTATGCGTCGACACCACGAGCCAGAGCCATGGCCCGGTCGAAATCGCCGGCTGTGATGTCAGCATCGATCTGTTGTCTGGCATCCTGAATCTCCTGCAAAACCTGGGTCACAAATCGGGCAGGCCCCTCCACTTCCTTGGCGCCGGGATTCAGCTGTCGAGCTCGCTCCAACGACGCTTGCGCCGAATCCCAATCGCCGCGCTGGGCGATGCTTAAGCCATCCTCCATTGCCTGGCGGTATTGCTTGGCCTTGATTTCAAGCTGCACGTGGATCACTCGGCCTTCGGGATGATCGGGGAAACTCTCGACGGCCTCCGCCAGCAGCGCCATCTGTTCGTCGAGACCTTGATCGCCCCGACTCCGTTCCAGCGCGACGTAGAGCCGGCGGGCTTGGTCATAGCGTTGCTCAAGCTCCTCAAGCAGGGCTCGGGCTTCAATGTGGTCGTGCCGCGCCTCGGTCACACGGCGCAGAAGGCGCAGAGCCTCGTTGAAACGCCTTTGCTCGACATGCCGGCGCGCCTCCAACCACATCTGGTCCGCCTCGTCAGCGGCATTGGCCTGCCGGTCGACATCTTCCACTGGTGATACAGTGCGGCCCTCCAGGTCATCAAGCAGCTCGTCCACGCACTGGTACCGCTTGGCTGGATCCTTCTCCAGGCATCGACGGATCACTCGCGTTTCGAGCTCGCTGGCCTGTGGCAGGTGGGGGACAGATTCTCTCGCATGCAGATCGCGCAGCCTCGCGTAGTTGCCACCGAACGGCGGGTGTCCTTTCGGGTGCAGGAGCTCGAAGTAGACGATGCCCAGCGCATAGATGTCTGCGCGGGCATCCGGATCGTCGGGGTGCGCGGCGTGGAACTGTTCCGGACTCATGTAGACCGGTGTGCCTCGATCTTGGCCATTGTACCCGGCGACTGTCGCGGCACTGACAGTCAGATGGGAAGCGCAGCTGGATGTTCCGAGGTCGGCGACCTTCGGCACACCGTTGACGAAGAGCAGGTTCTCGGGCTTGGTGTCCCGGTGCGCTTCACCGGCGCCGTGGATCGCGCGTAGGCCCAGGCAGATCTGCTTGAAGTACTGTTGTCCCAGTGACCGGCGCGTCTGCAGGTCATCGCGATGGTCGATGAACCATTCCCGCAGGGTGCCGCCGTCGGCATACTCCATGGACAGCAGCAGTAGCTCGATTCCACCCCAGGGCACCGGGAAGATATCATGAACGGCAAGGACGTGGGCGAAGTCTTTGATCTTGTCGTAGGCGGTCAGTTCGTGCCTGAGCTGGAGGGCGGCCGTCTCGCCGTGACACGGTCCGATTGGGGCCACCTTGATCGCAACATCCTCCGACCGGACGGTGTCGTGCGCGAGATAGACGCAGCAGAAACTTCCTCTGCCCAGAAGCCGCCGCACGATGAACCGGTCGATCTGCGTGTCCGGATCGAGAGACACCAACGGACTGGCCCCGGAAGGCGCGAGCGAAAGGAAGGGGTTCGATTCGGCCGGCGTACATCCCGCACCATCACTACATCCATCTGCGCCCGGTGCGGCAGAGACTACGCGTTGACATTGCGGGCAGTACACGGACATGTTCACACCCTCTCCAGTGCAGTGGATTCGGCGGCCGCCTCGGTGAGCAGTCTACGCACGGCCAGCAGAACAAAGTGCAGAACGCGACGTTGCCATGATCCGGCCAGATCGCTCTGCTCCATTCGCCCGAGTGCCATGAGTACCCGGTCGTTGTGTTCGTCCGGCGGACCATCAGCATCAGACGGACTGGCGTCCAACAGGACGGCGGGAACGATCATGGGCTGGATGCCGTCGTGCAGAACCTGAACGGCGATGTGCTGTCCGTCATGGGTTCCACCCAAAGGCCGGCCGATCGTCACCGTTTCCACCTGACGGACCTGATCTCGAGACACCCAGTGCAGCGTTGCGGTCTTGGCCGGAGGCAGAGAAAGGCCGACGTGCTCGGTGCGGACCTTATCGTAGCGCGCGGCGATCATGTCCGCTGAAACGCGACCATGTTGGAAGGGTACGGGTTTGAGCATCCGAATCAGCCAGCGCCCCCGGAAACGCTTGCCGAGTACGGATGCCGCCCGAACGATGGTCGCCAAGGGGATGTCCGGCTCAGCAACCCAGTTATCGCCTGCGAGGATCTCCGCGCAGCGAGCTAGATGAGCCGTCGGTTCCGATGGCTTGCCCGTCGTGGACAGAGATTCATGGACTTCGTGGGCTTCGGCCATCTGCCAGGTTGATTCCAGTGCAGCGGCGTAACGCTGGAACGCGCGTACGGCCTTGCGATCACCCTTGGGCAGAATTGATGCCAACCGGTGGCGCGCACCCAGTTCTGCGATTGGATCGTTGCGGACCGACGCGTTCCTGGCACGCAGCGCGAGCGAGACCTCCTCGAATCCCAGACCGATCAACTCGGCATGCAGCGCTTCCGCGTCGCCCGGGTCACCGCGCTCAATCATCTCCAGAATCCGCTCGCGTAGGCCCTGCGCCTCGGCCAACCGCTTTCGCTCGTGCAATGCCACCCGCGCTTGTGGCGGCGGGCCGGCAACAACCCGACCGCCTTGGCCGTCCAACTGCCGTTCCCGCCGCAGGGCTCCTCCGTCGCACCGATACGTGCTTGCCGTGCCGGCGTCGGTAACAAGCAGCAGTCGCCGCGGTGTGTCGCTCAGCACCGCACCGCTGATGATGCCCGTCGGTGCCTCGAAGGTCTCGAACGGCTCATTGTGGTCAGCCTGCCAAACCTTCAATTGCCGGTCGGTCCTGCCAATCGTCAGAAGCTGATCGCCGGACACGGCAACGAAGAAGAACTCACCTTCGTGAGCTGTGCGGTCGGTGAATCGTCCGTTCTCCAGGCTGTAAGTCACCAGCTGTCCACGGTCTCCTGGATGAACCAGGGCGCCGGCGGCCGGCCAACGCGTCAGCTGTACCAGCGCGGTCTTCTGCGGCGGGGGCGTTCCCTTGATCATGCGGACCAGCTCTCCATCGGGCAGCGACCAGAAGACCACTTCGCCATTCGCAGACAGCCCGACCAGTTCGCGGCCCTCCAAGTTCAACAGGGAGCAAATGGGACCGCCTGGTACGGGCAGTTGGACGGGAGGCGTGGGACGCTCTACGGCGCGCCAGAGAAGGCACCGACCTGCAGTATCGCTGCTGGCCAGCTGCGAGCCACCCATGAGACAGACCGACAGTAGGGGAGCGCCCTGAACGAGGGTGAGCGTGCTGGAGGCTTCGCCAGCGCCCATGTCGCCGGGCCAGGTGAATACGTTGACGCGTCCCCCTCGAGTCCCAACCGCCAATCTCCCGGATTCCAGGTCCATGTCGATGGCGTATGCGCTGTGACCTTCGGGAAGCTCGAGGATCCGGTGCGGATCCGCGCCATTGTCGCCGAAGATCCACGCTCCTGGCCGGGGTCCGCCGGCGCCCAGGCAGATGCAGGTTGTAAGCTGGTGAGGGTTCATTTCAGGTTCACAGTGTCCATGTGGCCTTTCACGTGGCGGCGGTGTAGCTACTCGTCGGGCGACGAGCTCCTAACGAGAGCAGGTCATCCAATTCGTGGTCAGACGACGGTGAGCCCGGGGTGTCTGACGGCGGTCTCAGCGGCGGCATGGGAAACCCACCCTGTTGCGGGGACTCTGCGCCGGCGAAGCCCTTGGCTGTGGCCAGCTGGAGCGCCCGGCCGACCAGTTCGATCAGCTCGTGCAGAAGAGCGTGCACCTTGAGGGCCCGGTCGTATTCGGCCTCCAGCCTTTCCTGGGCCTCGGCGAATTCGTTCTGTGCTGGGTCGCTGTGGAGTCTGCCCCGATTCTCGGAGATGGCGTCCAGGTTGCGGCTGAGTCTTTGAATCTCCTCGACCAGGAACGCAAGGCAATCGGGAAGTCGGCTGAAGTGCTCTTCCACCCGGCTCCGAAGCTCCTCGATTTCGGCAGTTTGCCCACCGGCGCCATGGCCGTCACAGCCTCGCTCCGCGTAGTCGTCGGGCAGCGACTTCAATGCTCCGACAAGCTCCCTCGTATCGTCGGCAACCTCCTTGAGATATTCATCAAGGTCGTCAACACTTTCAAACCCCATCTGATTCTCTCGACAGTGAGGCATGTCATGACCCCCTGGCCGCGTGGACGCGGGCATCTAGATCCTGCTGAGTGCGTTTAGTTTCCTCTCTGGCCTCGCTTGCCCGCCCCTCTTGTTCGTTCAGGAACTCCCCGTCCCTGACAAGCTCCTCTTTGGCTTCGATCCACTCTCGGTTGGGTCGGTCGCTGTTGAGCCGGCTGCTGGCGTCGCTGACCTTGCCCAGATCCGCCTCGGTCGTGTCCGACCTTTCCTGAAGTTCGCTCTCGTGCTCCTGGCTTTCGTCTTGGACGCCATCCAACTGCTCGCTGTCCTCGTTGAACTCCTCCTCGCTGATGTGCTCCGCAGCTTCCATGGCCTGCTCCACGGCCTCCGATGCCTCGGACGTTCCGGAAAGGTCGAGGTTGTCCTGGGTCTCGCGTGTCGTTTCGACGTCGTCCGCGTCCTTGGCAAGGTCATCGGTCTTCTCGTCGAACTCGGTTTGCCGCGTGTCGATCGTCTCGACAACTTCGTGGCGCGAAACGCAATCGCTTTTCCTACGCATGGTCAGGTCTCCTAATGGGTTTGAGGTTTCGTGAACCGAACAACCAGTTCATCCATGTACGCAAGCAGTGACACGGTCTGCGGCTTGGCGATCGTCTCATAGCGCTGCCTCAGGTCATGCCGAAGGGCACGCACGCCCATGTCGTCCACGTCAGATTCCAAGTCAGTTCCACCCAGATTGCGGTATGGACCTCGCTCGAATCGGTGAAACTCCGCTTCGACCTGGCACCGCAACCCGCGGCACCGCCGAACCAGTTCAGCGATCTGTCGGCCGCGCCCTTGGCCGCCGGCGTCGGCAAGGATCTGCGCGCGCTTCGCCAGGAGGGCCTTCAGTTCATCACGGATTCGCTGCTGGCCGTCACCGAACTCATCGAAATGACGGCGCAAGCGCGCCAGTTCGTCGGTGGACCGCGTGATCCAATCCGAGACGAACCAGTCGTCGCTCTGGATGTATGGGAGGATCGCTTCGTTCAGCAGCGGTGCAGGCATGCCCAATTCCGCAGCCAGGTTCACGGTCCGGATACGCCGCGGCCCGTGATAACCTTCGGTGTACAGGAATGCCTCACCGGTGACGAGGCGGGCGATCTCCTCCATTTCGACCGGCCCGAACAACATCGTCCCGCCGAGTTCTTCGCGGTCCTCGTTAGCAACCTGATGAAAAGCGAGCTTCGAGGCGGTGCTCTTGACCACCTCCGGCGCCACCGCCGAGGGTAACTGATCGATGATGATGATCGCCACACCCAGAGCACGAAGCTCGACCAGCATGCGGCAGATCAGCTGGGCTGCAAAAGCCTTCGGATCGGCGTTGTCTTCCGAGGGCACCGCATCGCGATTGCAGCCGACAATGTTGTGGGCTTCCTCGATGACGATGGCAAACCGCGGCTTGCCGCCCGAATGCGGAGTCGTTCGAACGTGGGCGTGAATCGCGGTCAGAACGAAGAGTGTGGTCAAGCATGCGTTCTCAGTCGGAAGGTGGTCCAGCTCGCACACTGAGTAAGATGTCATCAGCTGGTCGATGCTCGGGACGTTTCGCCCGCATTGGAAGACCCGCCCGATAGACCGGCGTGTCAACGTGCCCAGCCGAACCTCCATTGCTGCCCCCACGTCGGACGCGAACTCGGAGGAGTAGCCCTTGCCGGCCAGGACCACTCGGGCCGCGGCGTAGAGGTCCTCCATCATCGGTGGATCGTCGGGGTCGGGGTGTTCGTCGTACACCAGCTCGAGGGCTTCAGCCAGGAGTGCCGGGAGCGGCCCGGACATGGGCAGCGCCGCCTTGAAGCAGTTGAGGATGGTCTCGATGTGCTCGTCACGGCTGATGCCTTGGGGGCACCAGAGCGGATTGAACCGAAATGGCGAGACCGTCTCCATCCCCGGAGTGTAGAGCCTTAGGGCTTCGGCCAATCGTCGCACAGTCTTTCTGGCGTGCTTCTTGAGTGTCTTGAGCATGCGGTACTCGGTCCTGGCAGTCTCAAACACCAGGAACGGAACCCCAGCCCCAAACAGCTGCAGGAGAAGATGAAAGGCAGCGGTTGTCTTGCCGCTGCCCGGCATACCCGAGATGAACAGGTGCTTGACCAAGCAGTCCAGTCGGACGCCTCGGAAGATGCGATTCGTTTTGAGACCGTTCACGCGCAGTTACTCCTCGTGGCCAAAGATGATGAGGTCTTCTTCCGCTTCGTGGGGGGGATCCGTGTGCTTGCGAAAGCACTTCGGTGAAGCATGCCGAGCCACAGGCAGGCGGAACACACTGGTCAGTTCGTCTACCGGTGCCAAGTGCGCCAGACTCTCCAGGTCACGGTAGAGTTCACTGCCCTTTGAGTTCCCAGGTGGAGACATCGCCGGAATCACCCGCACTCCGGTCTGGGCTTCCTCGGCTTTTGCACACAGCGGATCGGCAGGCTGGCGATCGACGAGCTGGTAGCTTCCATCCGCGAACGCAGATTCCGCGACGACCGACGCCAGCAGCCGTGCCAACGGTGCACTTGGTGCCCATACCCTGACGTGAAAGCGCAGATGCGGCTGCATGAGCGTCTCATGGAACCGTTGTTGGCTGCGCTGGACTTCGTCAGCCAACGGATCCCTGCAGCGCAGGAGCTTGAGGCTCGCGGGCGAGGATGAACGCAAATCAGCCCCGCTCTCTGTCCAGCGGCCGGCAGCCAAGTCCTCGAATTCGTGCGAATCCCACGACCGGTTGACCTCCTGCAGCCTCGATCGGTACCGCGTATGGGCGGAGAGTTCCGCCGTGACGTCCGCCGGCTCGACACAGACCTCCACGAGGACCGGTTCGCCGACTCGGTCCAACGTGCTGTCCAACAAATGGAGGTAACCGTTCACGGGTTTTCTGTTCAATTCTGGAGTAGAATCGCGTCGACGCCCGATGATGGGGTACATGAAGGCACTGGACGCATGCACGAACGCTGAATTGATCGCGGTGATCCTTCGGCTGGAGGAGCGTAATGCCG
>JAJDDR010000342.1 GCA_029260255.1 Phycisphaerae bacterium | reverse complement strand
GAAGAGCATGCGGATGCGGATGCCAATCGCTTGACGAAACGCCTGCATCGCTATGGGGAGTACCTCTTCACGTTCCTGGATTACCTCTACGTGACTGCGGACAACAACTTCGGAGAAAGGCAGATCCGCCCGGCGGTGATCCTGCGGAAGAACAGTCAATCGAATCGATCAGACCGCGGCGCAGCCACCCAGGCCGTCCTAATGAGTGTCTATCGTACGCTGAGGCTCCGCGGCCTCAACCCAACCAAGACCATCACCGACGCCCTCACAACCTACCTCACCACGGGGAAACTTCCGCCGCTACCGAATTGATCCATTGCGGATGGCTGACCTGTTACCCGCAACGAAGATTCGGTTTTCGGAAATGACACCGGGCACGGCGAACGAACGAAACCCGTGGGGCACACTCGGACTCTGGCAGCCGAAGATCGTGTCCAGTCCAGTTGTCGACACGGTGTCGACGTCTACGTGGTATCTCGGTGACCCGGTCAAACAGTTTTGGCTCAAGCGCGCCTTTGGGATTGAAACGGCGTTTCAAGGTGCGGACAGTGACGCCGGTTTCGAGCGGGATATCGTCATGCGTTTTCGGGTGGCGTTCGACGTCGAGGTCGGCGCCGTGGACTATGTGTACTTCGTGCAGAATACGGCGTAATAGCCGCAATCGCGCCGCGCCTGTACCTCCGGCGGCGGCGCGCTTCATACCCTGCGGACCGAAACGGACCGCGGGTGCTCCTTTGGAAACCCCACGCCGACGGTTGAATCTGCCCGTGCGGCGTGGGGGCCTGGCTACCCGGCGGCTTGGAACGCGCCGCTGTGCGGGAGCTGACTGACGGGACCCGGGCGGTTACGCATGGCCGTCCGGGTCTTTTTTTGCGCAACTCACAACGCGCCGCACGGCACATTGACGGTGACGGGGAATGGCGCTTGACGGGGCGAACGGCGGCGCCATGATATCTGGTACCGGGAGCGGATAGGCCACCCGCGCATTGGTCACCCGGTGACGTGAGAATTACAACTCCCCACGTCACCGGGCACCGACCCGGCTTGGGAGTTGTAAGCATGTCAGAACGCAACGGTAACGCCACACGGCGTATACATGAATCCTGTCTCCGGGTCGCCCAATGCCTCAAAGAACGAACCGCACTGAGCTTGCCTCTACCCAATGACCTGATTCGCTCGGACAGGCAATTGCTCGTGCGGAGAGCGGAACTCTTGCTTAATGAAGGTGCGCAGGCAGCCGACACAGCAGAATCTGTGATGGCTAGCGCGAGGAACGTACTTCCGGTACACGCACAGTTCATACGCGACATGAGGTCCGAAATCGCGACCTACGGCCTATCTGTGCTCCCTACGATCCGGTCGTGGGCCGACGAGCCGGGCGGGTACATGGATACTCCACCCGATGTGATTACGGACCAGTTAGCTACCCTTCGCGAGTGTATTGCGAGCCTCCAAACACACGTGTCGGCGATGGACACAGAATACGATACCGTCGAATTGGACAGCACGTCCCATGATGCGCGGGAAGCGTCAATTAACTCCGCGGATCAAGCTGCTACGCCTTCCGGTTCGGCGATTCGTCAGCCGAAGGCGCCCGGACGGATACTGGCCTCGATCCCACACCTCGATCGGAACACTGGCGCGTGGGTTACTCAGCGTAATGCCGTCAAGATTATCATCGATGCGGGGCAGAGTTGTACGATCCAAAACCTCCGAGCCCGGAGGGCAGACGGCGACAAGGGTTCGGGCGGCAAGAGCGGCATTGACCCGAGCGGGCGAGTGTGGCGAAAAGACCCTGATTCCAAACAGGTCGTCTGGTACTTAAAGAAGAGCCTACCCAACAGCGAAAACGCATAGCTTTCGGCGCACTCAAGCGCACTCCCGAAGAAAAATCAAAAAAATAATCCGCGTTTGCGGCATCACCAAGCGTCACAGTGCGCCACTGTGACGGTGTGTGACGGTTAGACTACGTGCGATTCGTGGTGAATATTCAGGGTGTCAACGAGACCTTTGGAGTGCCACGAATGAGCGAGTTACTAACCATCGGAGCCGTCGCCCGAGAGATCAACCAACCCCGTCCACGGGTCGCATACGCAGTCGACAAGGTCGGTATCCGTGAGCGTGCGAGGGCGGGAATCCTGCGGCTATTCGGGCGAGACCAAATCCCTTCGATCGAGGCAGCGGTCAATAGCATCCGTCCGCTTCGCAGAGCCGAGGCACCAGAAAGATTGCAGAGGTAATAGCAAGGGGCGCCCCGAGTGGGACGCCCCGCGTACGTTCACGACCGGCGGCGGCGACTAACTGCACCGGTCCTTTCAGGAGATCCAAAGCATGTTACACCCCCAAGCGAACACTTTCAACCTGAACCGTGCGTATCGCGTCCGCGGCTTGCGACGCTGTGAAAAAAACATCCACGATGCGATTGCCCGGTGCCAGGACCTTGGTGCGCGGCGGCGGCTTGCTGAGCGGTTGCGTCGCGTCCGTGGGCTCCGGCGGCGGGTTGCTGAGTTGGCGGGCGTGCGGGCGGAGGCTGCGTGATGGCGTTCCTACCCGCAAACCGCCAACGCACCCGGGATGCCGACGTTACGCGCGGCGACGCATGCGACTTGCGAACGATCTTGAACGCGCTCTCGCGGGCCATCCGAACGGGACGCGCCGACGTCGCGGTGTTTTTCGCACGATCGGCCGCGCGGTGGTGCGGTCGCCAATCCACCAACAACCCCAAGGACGGAGCCTAGATGTGTCAGCGACCATCAAACTGAGCGATAGACATCGCAATGAGCTACGAGGCAGCGGATTGACCGCCGCGACGATCGAGGCCGCGGGCATCCGCAGCATCGGCACCGCCGAAGTGAAGGACACGCTCGGTTGGGCGCCCAAGGGTGTGGACTGGGGCAACGGGCTGCTATTTCCCTACGCCACGAACGGCGACGGGCGCGCCTACGGCCGGGTGAAGCTGGACTTTCCGCGTTCGGGTCGCGAGGGGCATGTCGTCAAGTACGAATCGCCGCGGGGCTCGACGAACCAAGCGTACTTTCCTCCCGGTGTTCGCGAGCAAATCGAATCTGCCACAACGATCTTACTCACAGAGGGCGAAAAGAAATCGCTCGCGGTGTCACAACTCGGCATTCCCTGCATCGGGATACCGGGCGTGTGGGCGTGGCAACGGAAGCGGAAGCGGTCAGACTCCGGCCGGGCATTCGGCAGACGACGGCTCATAGACGACCTGGACGGCGTCGACTGGAAGGGCAAGCGGCTAATCGTCGCGTTCGATGCGGATCTGGTCACCAACGACGCCGTCCAACTTGCTGAAGCGCGGCTGGCTGAAACTCTATCCCGCAAGGGTGCTACGGTTCTCGTGTTGCGTATCCCGTCGTGCGGCGACGGCAAGGTCGGCATCGATGACTATCTCGTCAGCCAAGACGATCCCACTGAGGCGTTGCGGAAACTGATCGAGGGCGCGCAGCCGGCGGAACTGCCGGATAAGCCCACGCCGATGGACTGGGCTCGGATGGTCATCGACGAGCTTCACACCGCGCCCGAAGGTCCGACGCTCAGATGGTATCGAGACGAGTTTCACAAGTGGGACGGCGCGAAGTACCGCATTGTCCCGGCTGCCGAGTTGGTCGCGACGCTGCTCCAGTATCTCGACGAACGCGGCGGCAACGCGAAGCCCGCACACGCGCGGGACATCCTTGTCTGCATGGGTTCCGAAGTCCGCGTCCCGTTCGACATCGAGCAGCCGAGATACTTGGGACGGTCGCAGGCACCCAACCTGATCGCGATGGCGAACGGCCTATTGGATTTGGACGGCGCCTTGACGGGCAGAGGCGTTGTCGTGCCGCACACGCCGCGGTGGTTCTCGCCGTTCGCGTTGCCGTATCCGTTCGATCCGAACGCGGAGTGCCCAACGTGGTTCGAGACGCTCGATCAACTGTTTGACGGTGACGTCGAGCGCGTGAATCTGCTGGGCGAGTGGTTTGGAATCTGCCTTACCGACGACACTCGCCACCACGCCATCATGCTCATGGAAGGGCCGCCGCGGTCCGGCAAGGGCACAGCATTGAGAACACTGGAACGTGTCGCGGGACCGGATAACTGCGTCTCCCCGCGGCTATCGGCGTTGGGTGAGCGGTTCGGGCTGTGGTCGCTGATCGGCAAGCGGGTGGCGATTTGTCCCGACGCACACCTCGGACACGGCGACCGGGCGATGGGTGTGTTGGAAGTGCTCAAATCTGTGTCCGGAGAGGACTCGGTCGACATCGACCGAAAGAACCTCCCGCCGGTCACCACGCGGTTGCGCACCCGGTTCGTGTTGGCCGTCAACGAGCTACCCCGCTTCGGCGACAACGCCAACGCGCTCGAATCCCGCGTCCTGATCCTCCCATTCCGGCGTTCGTTCGTCGGGTGTGAGGATCGGCGACTTGACGAGAAGCTGGAGCCGGAATCGCCGGGCATCTTCCGGTGGTCGCTGGAGGGACTCACCCGACTCCGCAGGCAGGGACGGTTCACCCAACCCAAGGCGTCCGCGGACATCATGGCCGAATTCGCAACCCTCACGTCGCCCATCCGGACGTTCGTTGAGGACCGCTGCATCATCGACCCGGTGGCGAGCGTGGATCGCGATGCACTTTGGGCTGCATGGTGCCTGTGGTGCAAGACCGCTGGGCACATGGAGGGTTCACGCACCTTGCTGGGTACGCGACTGCGGTCACAGGTGCCGACGGTCACGCGCCGGCAACCCCGCCGAAGCGACGGCAGACAAGCGAATGAGTACGCGGGAATCGGGCTTTTGGAGGACTGACCGATGGCCGGTTTGACACAACTGACACAACTGACACAGGCAATTCCCCAAAGTACGTGTGAGGGACTGTTTGTGCTCTGGAAGAGTAAAAAAGGGGGCAGCGCTAGGGAATCAGGTGTGTCAGTTGTGTCAGCCCCGTTTTTGGCCAAAAAAGGGGGTTTGACACAAGCGCGACTTCCCGAGCCCCCCGCCGACGGCGTCGACCCGAGCATTTGGGAGCCGATGCGGCTGCCGCCGGGCACCAAACGCGAACGATGGTCCCTCGCGGACGAGTTGGCGTGCAAGTCCCGGTGCAAGCGGTGCCGCGGACCCATCCAGTGGGGCGGGCTCGAAGCGGTATTCGACGGAAACCACCCAGGTGGACGTCCGCCCGACAAGCGCGATCGGAAGTGGGTACCGCTCGATCCGGACTTCATGCCGCACGGGTGCGGGGTTACCCGCCTGATCGACCCAGCGGAGGTGGCGGCATGACACCCACCGTCGTCGTCGACACGAGACCCCATCGGAACGTCACAGCAACGGCGACGACGGACCTGACGCGGCGGCGTGGGCGAGGCAGTGAGAGG
>JAJDDR010000341.1 GCA_029260255.1 Phycisphaerae bacterium | reverse complement strand
CGACGCTGCTGCGGCTGATGGTCGGTTTGATTCAACCCGACACGGGGTGCGTTCGATTCGAAGGTGAGCCGGTTACGCACGATAATGTGGTGCTCCTACGCCGGAAGATGGGCTTCTGCGTGCAGGACGGCGGGCTCTTTCCGCATCTCACCGCGCGCGGGAATGCCACCCTCATGGCACGATACTTGCGTTTCGACACCGCGCGAATCAACGCCAGGCTGAGCGAGTTGGTCGAGCTCACGGGCTTTCCCGCCGAAGCACTCGATCGCTACCCCTTGCAGCTCTCCGGCGGCCAGTGTCAACGCGTGAGCCTGATGCGGGCACTGATGCTTGATCCGGACGTGCTGCTGCTGGACGAACCGCTCGGCGCATTGGATCCGATGATCCGCCGCGATATGCAGTCCGATCTGCGCGACATCTTTCGCGCGCTGGGCAAGACCGTCGCCATGGTCACGCACGACCTCGGCGAGGCCGGCTACTTCGCCGACACTACCGTGCTGATGCGCGAGGGACGCGTCGTGCAAGCGGGCGGTTTCGACGAGTTGCTCAACGCACCGGCGGACGGGTTCGTGACCGAGTTCGTCAACGCGCAACGGGGTCCGTGGGAATCGAATGCAAGGGGGGGGCAATGATCGCGCGCGTGGGTGTCGCTTTGATCCTCGCCTCGGCGCTCACGCCCGAGAGCGGGTGTGCCACATTTGCGGGTGGGGAGAAAACCACCGTGCGCGTCGGCTCCAAGTCCTTCACCGAGTCGGTGATCCTCGGCGAGATCGCTACGCACCTTGCGCGGCACGCGGGCGCCGCATCCGAGCACGTGGCCGGGCTCGGCGGCACGCGCCTCCTGTGGGAGGCGCTGTGTGCGGGACAGATCGACGTCTACCCCGAATACACCGGCACGATGAGCGAGGAGATTTTCGCCGGCCGGAATGTGCACGGCGACGCGGCACTCCGCGCGGCGCTGGCTGAGTCAGGCCTGAAGATGACACGGTCACTGGGGTTCAACAACACCTACGTGATCGGCATGAAGGAGTCCGCCGCGGCCGAGCGCGGCATCCGCACGATCAGCGACCTGCGCGATCATCCCGATCTGATTCTTCGTTTCAGCAACGAGTTCATGAAACGGGCCGATGGCTGGGAGGCCCTCGCGCGGCGCTACGACCTGGACCATGGCGATGTGCGCGGTTTGGAGCACGCCCTGGCGTATGAGGCGCTCGACAAGGGTGTCATTCATGTGACCGATCTCTATGCCACGGATGCCAAGATTCAGAAGATGGGCTTACGCCGGCTCGTGGACGATCAATCGTTTTTTCCGGAATACCACGCCGTCTACTTGTACCGCGCGGAACTCGAGAATGAGTGTCCGGAGTTCCTGGCAGCGCTGCGCTCGCTTGAGGGCGCGATCGACGAAACCGCAATGACGAATCTGAATGCGCGCGTCGAGATCGATGGCGTCGGCGATGCGCGTGTCGCCGCGCAGCTTCTCGCCGACAAGCTCGGGATCCACATCGACACACGCCAACGAAGTGTTCTTGATGACATCTTCGACCATACCGCCGAACACTTGCGGATGGTGGTCATCTCATTGGCGGTCGCCGTACTCGTCGCGATTCCACTGGGCGTCGTTGCCGCGCGAAGCGCTCGGCTCGCGCAGCCGATCCTGGGGCTTGTCGGCATCATTCAGACCATCCCCTCCATCGCGCTGCTCGTGTTGCTCATCCGCCCGGTGAGCTACTTTTCCGACGAGCTCGGGTTTCCCCAGGCGGTCGTCGCGCTGTTTCTCTATTCCCTGCTGCCCATCGTTCGCAACACGCACGCGGGCTTGACCGGCATTCCGCCGCAGTTGAGCGAATCGGCAATCGCGTTGGGATTGACGTCGTGGGGACGACTGTGGCGTATCGAGCTTCCGCTCGCCTCGCGTTCGATTCTCGCGGGAATCAAGACCGCCGCGGTGATCAACGTCGGCTTCGCAACGCTTGGCGGCTTCATCGGCGCGGGAGGCTACGGCGAACCGATATTCACGGGCATCCGGCTGAACGACTACGGTGTCATTCTACAGGGTGCGGTGCCGGCGGCCGCACTGGCGCTTCTCGTTCAAGGGTTGTTTGAACTGGTCGAACGGGTTATTGTCCCGAGAGGACTACGCCTGAAGCCCGCGTTGTAGCGATATCCCACGAGACTACTTTCCACGAAAGGCGATCGATCCATGCTGCGCAATTCCGCACGACGCGTTGCTGTGTACGATTACGAGCCGGCGACCGAGACGATGCGGGATGACGTTCTGCGCGGCCTGTCACGAGACCCCAAGGAGTTGCCAAGCCAGTATCTGTACGACACGCGCGGTGCGCAGTTGTTCGAGCACATCTGCAACACGGATGAATACTACGTGACCCGCACCGAACTCGCGATTCTCCGCAGCGCTATGGACGCGATCGCCGCGCGCATCGGACCGCGTGCTCGCCTCATAGAACCCGGTAGCGGTAGTGGGGTCAAGACGCGTATGCTGCTCGAGGGACTGACCGACCCGGCCGGATACGTTCCGATCGACGTTGCCCGAGACCAACTGGAGCGCTCAGCCACCAAAGTCGCACGCGAGTTCCCCGACATCGGGGTTACGCCGGTGTGCGCGGATTTCACCAACCACGACGAGTTGCCCCGGTGCGACACGCCGGCCGAATCAAGTGTGTGCTACTTCCCGGGATCGACAATCGGAAACTTCAAACCCAACGCGGCGGTCGCGCTGCTTCGGCGCATGGGCGATCTCTGCGCCGACGGCGGCGGCGTGCTGATCGGCGTGGACTTGAAGAAGGACCGCGAAATCCTGGAGGCGGCCTACAATGATGAAGCCGGTTTCTCGCGCGAGTTCGCGCTCAATTATCTCGTGCGCCTCAACCGCGAGTTGGAAGCCGATTTCCGTCTCGATCAGTTCGACTACGAAGCGCCGTACAACGAGTCGCTCGGTCGCATTGAGATGGCTCTGCTGAGCCTCAGCGATCAGGTGGTCAGCATCGACGGAACGTCCGTGCGATTCCGCGACCGCGAGCGGATCAGTACGGAATACTCTCACAAATTCACGCTCCGTGAATTCGCCTCGCTTGCCGAGAAAGCCCGGCTGCGTGTCGAGCAGATCTGGACCGATTCCGAAGAACTGTTCAGCGTTCAGTATCTCACGCCG
>JAJDDR010000035.1 GCA_029260255.1 Phycisphaerae bacterium | reverse complement strand
GCGGCGCAAGCGACCTGACGAACGATCGTTCCTGAATTGAGCGTGCGGTCCCCCGCACCAAACACCGTCGTCGGGTTGACGATCACAACCCACTGCCCGTCTCGTACGGCCTCCATCGCGTGGGTTTCCGCCACGACCTTGCTGCGCATGTACGGATTCCGAGCCACCAGACGTGCGTCGAGCGGCGTGTCCTCGTCCAGAACCACCGTCGGATGGCCGGACAACCCGATCGTACACGCACTGCTCACCACGACCGTCCGCGACACCGATGCCGACCGCGCCGCCGCGAGAACGGCCCGTGTTCCCGCACCGTTCACGTGCAGAAGCTCCTCCAAACGTCGAGGATCAAACGAGACTCGAGCCGCCAGATGATAGACAATGTCGCACCCGGCCATCGCGCGCCCAAGCGCGCCGGGACCGTCCTCCAAGTCCCCCTGGACCAGATCGACCGTCGCCGGCATTTCGACGTCTTCGCGTCGCACCAGCGCCGTGACCTCGCTCCCGGATTCGAGGAGGCGATCGACCAGTCGACGCCCGATAAAACCCGTAGCCCCAGTCACAAATGCGCGCATCACGATCGCTCCGCCGGCACAGAATCCTCGACGCACAGCGATATCGACCGATTCGCGCGGCTATACTGAACCGAATTCGACCGCCTATCGGCGTTTCACGGGCCGCCGCAGTACCGCCTCAAGACGCACAAGCGCGACCCGCCGCCGCGGAATACGCCGTTCCAAGCAAAATCAGGAGGCCGCCCATCCGATACTACAGGCGTGGCGGGCCGAGGCAAAAGTGTGGCACCGGTTTTCAACCGGTGGAATCGAAGCGAAAGAAGCCACTTCTCTTCGCCCTCGCCAAGTTTCGCCGTGGACTCGTGGCAGATCAACCGCGGCCGCACCTGCGCCCAAACGCCGAGGTGATACATGTCCGATGGGAAGATTCGCGTACTCATAGTCGACGACTCCGTGTTTATGCGCACGATACTCAAGAGCGCACTGACCGCCACGGAAGGAGTCGAGGTTGTTGCGACCGCCCAGAACGGCACCGAGGGTCTGCGGAAAATCCAGCAACTCAAACCCGATGTCGTCACGCTCGACGTGGAAATGCCCGGCATGACCGGCCTGGAAGTGCTCGAAAAGACGATGTCCGACGCGCCGCTGCCGATCGTCATGGTCTCCACCAAGACACAATCCGGCACACAGGCATCCCTCGACGCACTCAGGCTCGGCGCGGTCGAGTGCGTCGCCAAGCCCGTCGGAGAGAAATCGGCGACATTGGAGTCGTTTCGCGCCGATGTCGTTCGCGCCGTGCGAACTGCATCTCAGAGCAACCGGCGCACCCTGCGGGTCGGCAAACAGGCGTTCCGACCGGTCGAACCGACGACCGACGCCGCCCCCGACGCCATCGTAGCGATCGGCATCAGCGCGGGCGGACCGGCCACGCTGCATCAGATGGTCCCGACGATTCCCAAACGGTTTCCACCGATCGTCATCACACAACACATGCCCGCCGATTTCACCGGACCGTTCGCCAAACGCATCGACGCGGAATCGAAGCTCGACGTCCGCGAGGCAACCGATGGTCAGGAACTGCGACAGGGTCTGGCACTCATCGCTCCGGGCGACCGCCACCTGCGAGTCACGCGCCGCGGATCGAAGCTGGTTGCCAGTCTCGACGCCGGGCCGAAAGTCTCCGGCTTCCGACCGTCCGTCGATGTCATGTTCGAATCCGTCGCCTCAGCGGTCGGCGACCGCGCCGTCGGTGTCATCATGACCGGCATGGGTTTCGACGGGGCGGCCGGGACAAAGATCCTCAAGAGTCGCGGCGCTTTCACCATCGCACAGGACAAGGAAACGAGCATCGTCTACGGAATGCCCAAGGCCGCGGCGGAAACCAACTGCGTGGATCGAATCGTCCCGCTAAGTGACATTCCAAGCTGCATCGGCCGTGCGCTACGCGAAATGAGGGTCGGCGTGTGACCCGCCTCGCTGTTATTCCGACCAGGCGCCTGGTGTAGTGCCTCAGCCAGATAGCATTTTATCAGAACCGCGACCGTCAGGGAGCGGCCCAGAGAAACCGCTCCGACAACAGCGACGCGAACCACGCCTTCCGTGTCCAAGCCAGAGACGCCATCACCTTGTACGCCCAGTTGCTCAGAAGATTGACTCCCTGGTAGACCCCCCTGGCGTGTTTGGCTTTTAGGGACAACGCGTGTCGGTCTTTCCCCGCCGACCGCCCGGCATGCAGATATCACGTTTACGAAAGCGATGCGCTCGCCTACAATCGAGTTGGAACGAAACCCAGGCGGCAACAAGACACAGGAATGAAACGATGATCGCCCGAACCGTAACGCTGACGACCGTCCTGTTCACGCTGGCCACCACCGGTTGCCAAATCGGTCGAATCGTCTATCGCCCCGCAGAGCAGCCGCTCCAGTTCCACGACGAGCTCGACGTCATCCTGGCAGCCGACTTCATTCAGGATCCACCGCCAGCACAAGCGGACACGCCCGAGGACGCGGAGAAAGCGGACGACGCCGACGAACCGCAACCGTCCGAGACACCCGCCGAAGACGTAACCAAACCGCTGTACACCGTTCCCGGTCCGCAGTATCGCCAGTTCGCCATCCTCGCGTTCGGCATCGCCGCGTTCGGGATCAACGACGCGACCGGCGCGGGCAAGGAAGCCTCGGAATCACAGGTGTTGGGTTCGTCGATCTCCGTCGTCGGCCGCCCGGGGTTGAGCGCCCCACCGCCACGCGTCAACGGCGCCATCGTCGGCCGCCCCGGGCTCCAGAACGGGTTCGCCGCGGGTTTGGGTCGCGCGTCCGACCGCAACATCTTCACGCCGAGACTGAACGCGCTGTCCGGGCTCAACGGCCGCTGCCAGGATCTGGCGAACGCGGGTTTCTTCGGCGGAAGTCGCGCAACCTGCGAGACCCATTTCGGAAGATGAGTGACACTGTCGTGGCACTGCGACATCAGCGCCGCCGGTAGACCGCGGCCACCGCGTCGCGATAAGCCTCTGTCCACTGCGGGCTGGCCGACAACCAGTTCGCCGGCGCCCCGACCGCAGCCACCACCGCGATGTCGAACCGCCCACGGTCAAGCAGCGATCCGAGCCGTTCGTCGGGTTTGCTGACCGTCGCGATGTACTCCTGTATGAACTCCTCGCCGTACAGCCCGAAGCGATCATCGATGAACACGCGCAGTTCCGGCACCTCGTGGATCAACTGCCCTCCGAACCGCAGCGCGTTGAAGATCGGCCCGTCCGGAGGGTGCTCCCGCAGATACGCCATCGCCCCGGCCGAGTACCGCTCCGCCGCCGGACCGGCCTCGGCGAGCGCCACACCCGGCACCGCCGTTCCGGTAATCGCGCACACCGCCAGCAGCGCCACGACTACGGCACTCGCCGGTCCTCCATTGCCACGACGCTCCGCCGCGCGAAAGTCGTCGGTGAGAAGCGGGATGGCGCGCCGCAGCCGCACATCGCCGAAAACACGTCCCAGTTGCAACGCAACGATCAGCGCCGTTACCGGAAGATGCCGGTAACTCTGGGTCGCCTGAGTCAACCAGAACAGGATGACCAACCCCTCGCACGCGCTGGTGCCCGTACGCCGAACGACCACCCCCACGACCACGCCCACAACGAGCAGGGTTGCCATGATGGTGTCCGGCGCGGACCAGACCGGCGGCATCCATTCCTGGACGGCGCCCGCCAGCAGCGGCATGTCCATCAGTCGCGCGATCCACGCGTGGTACCCGAGACCGTACGGGTTGACCAGGGTCGCGGCGCCCATGCCCGCGCCGACCGCCAGCAGCGTGGCCGCGCGCCGCGGCGTGCCGGCTCCGCGTCGCAGCCGCGGCGTGACGAGCCAGTGCGTGAACAGCCCCCCGCCGCACAGCAAGACCGTGGCAATGCCCCCGAGAACGCCGGGATGGAGATTGGTCCAGAAAACAGCTATCGGAATCAACCAGAGCAGCTTGCGAGCGCCCATGCGGCCGCGGGCGTACTCGGTCGCCCACCAGAACGAAAGCGGGATCCCGACCGTGCTCGCGAGTAGAGGCCGTGCGAGGAAGTGCCCCGACGCGGCACCGGCGGCCACAAGGGCAACCACGAGCCCCACCGCCGGAAAGCCGTTGCATGCAAGGTGAGTCCGGTAAACCCAACGAAAGAGTGCCGCCAGGATCACGGCGGTCAGGAGTGCGAGCCCCGCGTAGCCGGCGGCGGAGAATGCCAGGTGCATGACACTATCGCCCAGCCACTGGGTCTCCACCCAGGGCGCGCCGAACCGCACGTGGCTGAACGTGTCCGCCACGGGTACGCGCCCGGTGGCGAGGATGTCCGCTCCGGTCCGAAGATGCCAGCCCGTGCCGGGGTCGTTAAAGAACCCGGTCGCACCGAGCTGGAGACCACGGAGCAAGACTACCAGGAATAGGGCGTCGGCAAGGGTCGGGGCAGCGAACCGGGTCCACGGTCCCCGCGACTGCGTCAGCGCTCGGAGTGCGGACGGTCCCGAACCGCCGCCGCCACGGGGCGTCCCCGCGCGTGCTGACGTCACACCGCGAATTGCCTTTGTTTGCATGTGCCACGATACGCTCCATACCGGCGAGACCCCGTGGACCATCGCCCGAACATCCGCCGGAACGACGGGCGATCTCACGTCCCATGTGGTGAGCCTACGATTCGACATCTCACATTGGCCAGCGAAATGCGGTAGTTCTTCGCCGACGCCGGAGTTTATCCGGCCGTTGCCCTGATGCGGGCGTCGAAACTCGCCGCGTCCCCGCTAAAGGTGATGGTGACGGTGTCGCCGCAATCGAAGTCGGTGTCATCGATGAAAATGTGCGTGTCGTTCTCCGGCGAGATGCCGGGGGCCACGAGCAACTCCGCCTCCTGGGCCATGACGGCTTTGAAGTCGTCGCAGTCATATATGTAGGAGACCGTCGCTCCGGGGTCGACGTTGGGGAAGTCTTGCTCGTTATCGCTGGTGGTCAGAAACGACTCGGTTAAGCCTTCGAAGATAATATCGTTCAGGTCGCTGACGAAGACGGACGGCTTTACGGGAAACTCCGTTTGGTTCACCAGCAGGAGTGTGACCGTCTGCGGGTTGAACGTTACGCCGTCGACGATGAACGATAGATTGTCGCAACCCGTGCCGGCGATTACTGCCAAGCCCAGCAAGATCCTTCTCATCGGAACACCTCCTTGCGCATTGCCAATACCCTCCCCGACGACGGTGGACGCGGGGCACGCCCTATCGTGGCGCCCGACGACTGTCCTGGCAAGCGGGCGGTCTGCTTCGGGGCGTAGGGCGGGGCTGGAATCGGGGCGGGATGGCGTTTCGGCTGGATTCCTCGCTGCACTCGGAATGACGGGGGCGTCTCGGAGTAACGACGGCGGTATGCGATCCCAGCCGGGAGCGGCTGGGCTGCGTGAGTAGGGCTCGCGGGGGAAACATGCCCACGCGAGGGTGGGCATGCCACCCGGGATGGGATGCCCCCGACCTGACGGGGCGTGGGGCTGGACTTCTTGACTGGGGGTTCCGATATGATATATTGTCAGGTGTAGAAGACGGGGTTTGATAGTCATTCTCCGGCGTCGAGCGTTTCGGCGCGTGCATCGGAATTGTTGACGGCTCAAAGCACATGGCGCCTTGCACAAGTTAGCCAACTACACTGGTTTTGGTCCGATGGGCTGATCCGGAAGGCTGACGCGCGTCGCCGCTTTGAGTCGTTCTTGCGTTTTACGCTCCATCCGGTGCGGATGTCTGCGTTGGGTTCACAGGAGTCGCGGTTCTGAAAGTCACATTGCCTGACGGCACGATCATCGAGGTGGCCGACGGTGCCACCACGCTGACCGTGGCGGAGCAAATCGGCCCTCGTCTCGCCAAGGCGGCCGTCGCCGGTCGCCTCACGATCAACGGCCATGCCGAAACCATCGACCTGAGGCGTCCCCTTCCCGGCGATTGCTCGATCGAGATCTTCACCCAATCGGATGACTCGGCGGAGAGCCTTCAGGTTCTGCGTCACAGCACCGCACACGTGATGGCGGAGGCGATCTGCACGCTGTATCCCGACACGCAGCTTGTCTACGGACCGCCACTCGAGGACGGGTTCTACTACGACATCGACCTTGACGAGCCGCTCTCGACGGACGCGTTCGAGCGGATCGAGACCGAGATGAAGCGGATCGTCAAGGAGGATCGCCCGTTCACCCGGTACGACATGCCGCGCGATGAGGCGATGTCCAAGCTGGCCGACGAGAAGAATCGTTACAAGGTCGACAACGCCGAGCGCGCCGAGGGCAATACGCTCAGCTTCTACGTCACGGGCGAAAAACGCGGTGACGACTTTGAAGATCTCTGTCGCGGGCCGCACATCCGTTCGACGGGTCAGATCGGCGCGTTCAAGGTTCGGCAGCTCAGCGCGGCGTACTACCGCGGTGACGCGAATGAGAAGTCGCTCCAGCGGGTGTACGGCACGGCGTTCTTCAAGAAGAAATCGCTAGAGGAGTACTTGGAGCGTTTGGAGGAAGCCAAGAAGCGCGACCACCGGGTGCTCGGGCGGCAGCTCGATCTCTTCCACATTGACGAGGCGGTCGGGCAGGGGCTGATTCTGTGGACGCCGGCGGGGGCGACCGTGCGTAAGGAGCTTCAGACGTTCATCTCGGACGAGCTTCGCAAGCAGGGTTATCAAGAGGTTTTTACGCCGCACATCGGCAAGCTGGGCCTGTACCGCACGAGCGGACACGTTCCTTACTATGAAGATTCGCAGTTTCCGCAGTTGCTGGTCATGCGCGAGCACGCTCGGCCGCTGGTGACGTATCTCCGGGAATGCCGGAACGCGAACAAGCTGCCCGACGCCGACCGGGAGCGGGATATGGTGCGGCAAGCCGGGATCCTCGAAACGGAGTATCCGTGGGACGAGCAGAACCCGGTGCGCCGGTACGCCATCGCGCATCAGTTGTCGATGGAGGGCACGGAGCAGTGTAGCTGCGCGGAGATCACGCAGCGTTACGCCGATCGCGGCGAGCAGGGTTTCCTGCTCAAGCCGATGAACTGCCCGCATCACATCAAGATCTACGCGAGTCGCCCGCACAGTTACCGCGATTTGCCGATTCGGTTGGCCGAGTTCGGCACGGTGTATCGCTGGGAGCAGTCGGGGGAGTTGAACGGGCTGACGCGCGTTCGCGGTTTCACGCAGGACGATGCGCATCTGTTCTGCACGCCGGAGCAGGTTCCCGAGGAACTGGCGAACTGCCTACATCTCGTGCGGACTATCTTCACGACGCTCGGGATCACGGACTATCGCGTGCGTGTCGGTCTTCGGGATCGAGATTCGGACAAGTTCATGGGGGACGCGGCCAAGTGGGACATGGCCGAGGAGGCCTGTCGCAACGCCGCCAAGGCGCTGGACGTTCCGTTTACGGAGGAGTTGGGCGAGGGCGCGTTCTACGGTCCGAAGATCGATTTCATCGTGAAAGACTGCATCGGAAGGGAGTGGCAACTCGGGACGGTGCAGGTCGACTATACGCTGCCGGAGCGGTTTGATCTGAGCTACATCGGATCGGACAACAGCGAGCACCGGCCGGTGATGATCCACCGCGCTCCGTTCGGGAGTATGGAGCGCTTCGTGGGCATTCTGATCGAGCATTTTGCGGGCGCGTTTCCGCTGTGGTTGTCGCCGGTTCAAGTGGCGGTGATGACGATCAGCGAGAAGAGCGTCACGTTCGGTCGCGCGGTGCATCGGGCGTTGCTCGATGCGCGCGTCCGCGCGGAACTCGACGATTCGGACGAGCGTATCGGTCCGAAGAAGCACGCGGCGCGTTCGCGGAAGATCCCGTATCTTCTGGTGATCGGCGAGCGCGAGGCGGCCGAGGGCACGGTGAATGTGAACAGCGCCGAGGGCAAGATGCTGGGGAGTTTCCCGGTAGAAGACTTCGTCCGGGGTTGCCTGGACGAGATTAAATCCAAGGGTAAGCGGGAGCTTGGCTCGCCGGGTGCGTTGCCCGCGAGTGTCGACTCCGTTTAGCAAGGAGGTGACCTACTCATCGCCAAGGCAAATCGAACAAACGAACGTATCACACTGAGTCCCATCAGGCTGATCGATCAGAACGAGGTGCAGTGCGGCGTCATATCGACAGCGGAAGCGTTACAGATGGCTCGCGATGCGGGTCTCGACCTTGTCGAGGTCTCACCGAACGAGAAGCCGCCCGTGTGCCGCATCATCAACTGGGGTAAGCACAAGTACGATCAGCGCAAGCGCCAGAAGAAGCAACACGGTCACGAAAGCGTGATGAAGGAAGTCCGGATTCGCCCGAAGACGGACGACAACGATCGCATGATCAAAGTGAAGCGCGCCATGAGCTTCCTTGGGCAGGGAAACAAGGTGCAGTTCACCATGCTGTTTCGCGGGCGGGAGCGCGCTCACCCGGACATCGCCCTCAAGATATTCCGAGGCATCGTCGAGGAACTCGGCGAGCAAGTGAAGATCGAACGGGCAGCGCGGATTGACGGCCGGCGCATGACGATGGTGCTGGCGCCGATGAAGAAGTAGCGCTGACCGATCGTTCTTTCCGGAGTGGTTGCGGGGCACGCGCGAAGTCTCTATCGTGAGGCGATAGGGATCGTATCGCAACACGAACAGTGTCCATCGAAAGGTAAGGGTAAGGGTACATGGCTGGCGAAGGACTCATCACACCTCATGGCGGGAATCTGATCGATCGAATGACACAGGCGGGGTCGCCCGGACCGTACAGCGGTTCGGAACCGGCCGTCGTTCTGACGCAGCGGCAGCAGTGCGATATCGAGATGATCGCGATCGGTGCCATGAGCCCACTGACCGGTTTCGTCGGTCAGAAAGACTACGACAGCATCTGTGAGAACATGACGCTGGCCGACGGTACGGTGTGGCCTTTCCCGATCACCTGCGCGGTGGACGAGAAGACGGCTTCGGGCGTGAAGGCGGGCGAGAAGGTGGCACTCCTGGACGATGATCGCCGCCTGCTCGGCACGATGACGGTCGCGGAGAAGTACCCGCACAACAAGACGAAGCAGGCGGAGACGGCGTTCGGCACGACCGAGACGGCGCATCCCGGCGTGAAGGTGCTGATGGAAGAGGGCGACGTCTGCCTCGCCGGTCCGATCGACGTGGTCTGTGCGAAGTACGACCCGGACTTTGCCGACTACCGCCTGACACCGGCGCAGACACGCGCGAAGTTCGCCGAGCTCGGCTGGAAGACCGCGGTCGGGTTCCAAACGCGCAATCCCATCCACCGGGCCCACGAATACCTGACCAAGTGCGCGTTGGAGATCTGCGACGGGCTGCTGATTCACCCGCTAATCGGGCAGACGCAACCCGGCGACATCCCCGCCGACGTGCGGATGAACTGCTACACCACGCTGATCGAGAAGTACTACGTCGCCGAGAAGACGATGCTGTCGGTACTGCCGGCGGCGATGCGTTACGGTGGCCCGCGCGAGGCGATTCTGCACGCCATCCTGCGTCAGAACTACGGCTGTTCGCACTTCATCGTCGGCCGCGATCACGCCGGCGTCGGCACGTACTACGGAACGTACGACGCTCAATCGATCTTCGAGAAGCTCCCGGCGGGCGGGCTGGCCATCACGACCTTGAACTTCGAGCACTCCTCCTGGTGCAAGCCGTGTGAGGCGATGGTCAGTGCCAAGACCTGCCCGCATCCCCCGGAGGACAAGATCTTCCTGAGCGGAACGAAGGTGCGCGAGATGCTCAGCCGCGGCGAGAGGCCTCCGATGGAGTTCTCACGTCCTGAGATTGCGGACATCCTGATCGCGTCGATGAAGTAACCCACCGGCCGGCGAGTTCGATACCGATGCCAATGGACCCACTAACCGTCGGACCGCCGATTCCGGACAATCTGATTCCGACGCTGAATTCGTGGCGGCGGCCGCTCGTCGTCGGGCACGTTCGACCCGACGCGGACTGTCTCGGTGCGATGTTCGCGGTCGCGTTGACCTGGCCGGGGGACGACGGCAAAGCGTCCGTCTCGCTGCCCGAGGGATCGCTTTCGCGGCGGCTGGCGTTCCTGGCCGACTGGGTCGACGCGCCGATCGTCGAGCCGTCCGCGTTTGCCGGCGCCGACGGTTTCGTGGCGGTCGACACGGCCAAGAAACCGCGCTGCAACATCGACCGAAGTTTGGACGAAACCTGGTCGGACGGACGATCCCTGATCAACATCGACCATCACGCGTCCAACACGCAGTTCGGCGCGATCAACTGGGTGGACGCCAACGCCGGCAGCGCGTGCGAGTTGATCTACCGTTTGATCCGCGTGGCCGATCGCCCCATTCAACCGCTCGTGGCGTCGTTGCTGTACGCGGGGATACACAGCGACACGGTGGGGTTCTCTCTTCCGTCCACCGCTTCATCGGCGTTGCACGCGGCGGCGGACTTGGTGGACTGCGGCGCGCGCGTTGCCGAAATCGGCGAGCGCCTCTGCCGCAGCCAAAGCAAGCCGGAGTTCGACCTCAACCGGGTCATCTACGACAACACGCGGCTCGTCGCCGACGGCGACATCGCGTACGCCACGGCCAGTTACGACGAAATCAGCCGAGCCGGCTGCACGTACGCGGATATCGACGATCAGGCGGAGATTCCGCGGTCGCTGAGCGGGATTCGCGTCGCCATCCTTTTCACCGAGGGCAAACCGGGCAAGACCCGGCTGAACCTGCGCGGCGAAGCGGGCGTCAACGTGCTGGAGCTATCGCGTAAGCTCGGCGGGGGCGGTCACGAACAGGCCGCCGGCGCGATTCTCGACGCGACGATCGACGCGGCGGTCGACCGTGTCATCCCCATGGCGATCGAGCACCTCGCCCGACAGGACGACTGACGGCCCGCGGCGGACGCGATAGGTCGTCTATGGTTGCCGGCGCCGGTACAGGGCGGGGTCGACAACACCGAGCATGGCGTCGGTATCGAGGCCGCCGTCGAGAAACTGATCGATAGCGCGAACCTGCGACGCCGGGTCTGCAACCATCTCGTTGTAGTCGACGTACAGCACTTCGAAGTTGTCCTGCTCGGCGAGCCAGGATTGCATCTTGTCCAACTGCGCCTCGAAGCTCTTGACGAGTTGCTCGTGACTCATGTCGCTTTGCTGCTTGCCGCGGCGCTTGAGCATGACGTCCTGGGAGTCGAGTACTTCCGCGAGTGTCCGCCTCATGAACAGAACGCGATACCGATAGCCCGCGGGAAGGTCATACAAGAGCAGGTACACCAGCTTGACGGCCTTGCCCGGTGCTTCGGTCAGCCACGATGGGTCCTTCTTGGTCTGCTTGACGGGCTCGAACTCGTAGTAGCCCTTTGGGTTGTCCTCGTCGGCCGCCCGGATCTTGTCGGTCATGGCTTCGATGCCGCCGTCGTCGAGCATGCGCATCATCATGGACGTTCCGGAACGCGGCAGGCCTGATACGATCGTCACGTAGTCCCTAGTCATAATCAAGCATCTCGATGTCCACAGATCACTCGGCAACACGCCGCGCCGACGGCGCCTGAGCGTCAGAGGCTACCGCGCCGGGAGCGAAACCACAACGATCGGCGGACGCGCCACCAGCATCCGGTGTTTCCCAGAAACGGTTGTGCGCGTCCGTCGCGAGCCTTTCCTGTCATTCCGAGCTGCGGACCGGCGTAGCCGGCCACGGGCGAAAGAAACGCCGCCGCCCTTGTCATCCCGAGCGTTAGCGAGGGATCTGGCTGGTATGGCGATCCAGCTAGATTCCTCCGGCGCTTCGCTCTGTCGGAATGACAACGGCCGGATCA
>JAJDDR010000340.1 GCA_029260255.1 Phycisphaerae bacterium | reverse complement strand
GACCGCGTCGGCCACGGCGGCGGGCAGAAGCAAGTCCTTGGCCAGCCAATCACGGTGCGCGGTGTCGGCCGAGGCGTAGTGCTTGGCGATCACACCGCGCGTGCGCAGCTCGAGCTTGACCAGCAGCTGCGCCAACTCCTGATCGGCTGCGTCGCCGACCACGGGTACTCCAGCCGGTGGGCGTCCCGTAACCTCCAGCACGCCGGCGACCAGCACCAGCGTGCCGCAAAGAACAACGGCCATTCCCGCCTTCATGGTGCCTTCCTTTCTCCATCTCAGACCCGGACGGCCAATGGTTTAGTTTCTTAATCAGTCGTCCGCAAGCCCCTCCCGAGATAGTTAAAGCTGCCTAAGGCATTTCCCGATTGCAGTTGTACACGTTGCGTTCGGGCGGAACGCCCAAGGGGGCAGCGCATGCATGGTTCCACCGCGATTCGCAGGAGCATGGTAGCGCGGCGTCCGGCACTGCCGCCTGATTGCCAGTAATGGGAGCGCGGGCAGGGAAGCTCGCGCCCGTTCTGGCGTTCCGCACACGCATTCCCCTCCGCCGAGTCCGAAAACAACCCGACGAGGCACTCGTCGATTCATCATTGTCAACGTCCCAATCGCTGTGTCCTCGTCGTGCCCGGCGGGGTGCCACTTCGGGACCGGCGGGGTTCCAGTGCAGCTTTCAAATGGGTTCGTTTCGTCATGGCGCGTTTGACGCGGGCGGCGAAACAGGTTTTTTCGGTGTGAACCGGATCTAAGCCGCAACTTGGTTTGGGGCAGATCGCACCGGTTTGGGGCACGGGGGATAGCGCGAAAAAAGACTGCCGAACCCGCGAGGGCCGTACAGAAGTGGGCATCCGGAATGTCGATCAACCGGCCTTCGATGCCTCCTCGAAGGCCCGTCGAATACTGTCGTCGCGCGACGGGCAAACCCACCCGCGCAACGTGTTTTTGAATCGGATCGCGAAACCGGGCGTTGCCGGGCACCGGCACATGGAGCAGTAGGCGACCCGGTCGATCATTACGCGAGCTGGGCACACGGAGCACACGCGCTGTCGCGCATCGAACACGGCGTCGGTCACGGTGCCCTTGGTCAGTGACCGCCAGAACGAGGCCGCCATCCGGGCCACCGTCAGCTTGCCGACGCTACCGCATCCTTTGCAACTCATCTCATGCCCCTCATGGCTGCACGTTGCACGGGTCGGGCACCTCGCTGCAACTGCGATCGAGTCCCAGGAATTGCCCTCCGGCGTTCGCGCATTGCTCTGCAGTAGTCATCATGCAGCCGCCAAACGGTAAGCAGCACGCTCCCTGATCTTCCGGCTGACTACCACAAGGCCACGGTGTGCAGAGCGCTCCTTCATTCCACCACGTCTCATGCTGGTCGTCGGCCAGCGCGGCGCACTCCGATTCCGTCAGGCTCCCAACGCACTGTGTCGTCGGTTCGGTTTGGGGATCGACGAACGTCTCAATGATGCAGCAGGCGCCATGTCCGGGCTCCAACTCGAACACGCCGTGACTGCAGGGTGCGTCGTCATCGACGGCGGCCGCGGCCGCGCAATCGCGGGCGTCGACCGCCGGCCGAACCGGATCGTCGACCGCGACGTAACCGGTGACCGAAGCGCCTTGAAACGGGAAGGTCTGCGTCGCTATCGGAGCGCCGTAGTCCGCACCAACGATCCAGATCGTGAACGGGCCGAGCGCATCGCGTTCCGCGAGGGGCGTCGGGTAGATGTTGCCCAACTCGTTGCCGGACGCCGCCAACGGTGAGACCTTGGCCAGCCACCCTTCGATCGGGTACGGCGTCAAGAAGAACGACAGCAGGTCCTCGTTGCTGTCAAACCGAAACTCCATGTACCCCTCGGATGGCCATCTCGTGGGGTTGAAGTGGAACGGATGCGGCTCGTTGGCGTTGCCGTCCAGATCGTGATCACCCACCCACAGCGTCGGCTCCCACGGGGCCGCAAGACCAGCGGTCCACGACGTGTTGGTGATCCACGCCGCCGGGTGATTGCCGTCCCAGTTGCCGGGCTCGTTGCAATCCCAGTCTCGCGGCCGCCTGGCGATATGCAGTCGCATGTAGTAGCTGCCGTCGACATCAGGACCGCCGTACTCCGGCCACATGCGGTGGTACTCAACGTCCCCGAACTGGGGGAACCCCTGCAGGGCCTCCATCAAGTACTCGCATTGCCATCCGTTTTTCGGATCCTTGTCCGACGTGTCGCAACCCACGTGCATCGACAACGTGTACTGACGGCCGACGCCGGTCGTGGTGTATACACGGCAGGCGTCTTGGAACGTCGGCGCGTCCGCCAGAACCGTGTGCGATCGCAGGTACTCCGCGCCGAAGCCGTTCTGGGCGTGCCACGCCGCCTTGTACGCTTTCGCGGGTGACGGCGTGGCGTTCAGTGGCCGCATGATCGGCCAGCACGGAAACCGAATCTTGATGCTCTTGGGCACGGTGATGCCGCGAAAGATCACCGTCGGGTATGGGAAGTCGAACGCGGGTATCGCCCCGCTCGTCCGCCACCGCCTGGTCGGCACGCCGTCGATGAGCACGGCGGGGTCGAGGTAGGGGCCGTAGAGCGCGACGCCGTCGATACCCTGGGCGCGAACACCCACCGCGGGCACACCCCTGATGCGCACACCTGCACGCATGACGTACGCACCCCGCGCGACGAAGCCGTTGATATCCTGCATGGTCCGCAGCCGCCGGGTCGGCACGCCGCGAAGCGTGACGTCGGGATCGATGTACGCGGCCGCGCGGTTGACGTCACCCACCGCCGCACTCCTGCCCCGTGTGCCAAACGGGCGCTCCGCACGGCGTCGCGTTGTCCGGCAGGAGCTCGCTGGGCAACGGCACGCACGTGCGGTTGTTTGGATCGTTGGGCACGTAGGACCCCGCGTCGTTGAAGACGTATCGCGCGACCTGCGCGCGGCATGCCATCGCGCTCAGACCGGTGACGGCGTCGACCAGCGGCGTCGTGTACAGCCCCGGTGCGTCGGGCTGGTGCGGATCGCTGACGGCCTTGCCGTACACGCGCAGGTCCGTTGGTGCCACGGCCTGCCCCTGCCTGGCATACCAGATCACGACCTCGACCTTGCCGCCGGCCAGTGCCCGTGCCGAGATCCTCGCCGGCGGGTTGGGCACCGGCGGGTTGATGATGTCTCCGGCGCCGTCGGTCAGCAGCCGCACCGGATGATGCTCCAACGGTGACAGCACGCCGGCGCCGTTGACCGCGCGCGTGGCGTACACGTACCACGTGCTGGGCGCGTGCCCGCGACGGGCGAAGTTCGCGACCGCCGTCGACTTGCCCAGTGCCAGCCCGACGGGGTCGTTGTAGTCGATCGCCGACGCCGTCCCCACGCCGCGAAACAACGCAGTCGCCGCCACCGCCTCGCGCCCCTGCGTACCGGGGATCGCCCACGTGCGGTTGACCGTGGCCACCTTTGAGATGCCGACGTAGTCGGTGATGATGGCGGACTGCCCGGCGCCGGTGCCGCCGGTGAGCGCGACGATCGCGTTGTTGTACGTGTCATCTCCGGCAGCGGCCGAGGCCGCCAGCGTGATCGACGACACCGCGCCGCCCTGCGCCGTGCCGCTGTGCAGCTGCGTCTCGCCGCCCCCGCCACCGGTCCACGCCGCATCACCCCTGTCGCGCAGCGCCTCGAGCGAGTCGGTGCCCTGCGCGAACGTCTGGAAGTTGTCGGCGTTCATCATCTTGTCCAGCAGTGAACCGATCACTGCTGCTGCCGATGACGCGTTCACCAAGTGGTGCAGCCTGATTGGCGACCAGTGCTGCGTCAGCTTCGGTGCGCACCTGCGCCGTGGTCACCGTGCTGCGGGTGCTGACCGGCGCGTCGAGGTTGTCCAGGCCGGTCGCCCGGACCGCCGTGATCCGCGTGTCGTGCAGCGTGTCGAGCTTGGCGCGATCGGCCGCCGTGAAGTCCACTGCCGTCGTGTCCACCACGATCGCCACTCGATCGAACTTGCGCGTCACGGCGCCCTCGACAACGCTGAAAGTGAAGATCAGCCCCTCCATCGCGTCGGCGTTGTCCAGGTCGTACTCGATCCAGTAGCGCCCCGCGTCGACCAACACCATGGTGGTCTGCGCCACGTGCGTCGTGGGGTGCTGCAGGTTGAGGCTTCGATCGACGCCCTCCTCGTTGACGACGGCCACGGTCGGCGCACTGTCGGGCGCCTCCATGTTGCCGGCCGTGTCGTAGTTGTTGAGGTAAATCTTGAAACGCGTGCTCCCCGCGTCCGGTCGCTCCATGACGCCCGGCACCGCGATCGTGGTCCGCGTGTTGTTCTGGATGGCCAGCACTTCGGCGCTCGCCGCGACGTTGCCGGTGATGTTGAGCTTGTCGAGGTAGCCCGCACGCGTGGCGCTCAGCCGCGCGAGCAGTGAATCCACGTCGGTCGGGAGGTTGGCCGCCGCCAACTCCGCCAGTCGCGCCTCGGTGCAGACGCTGGCCAGTGCGGCGGAGTCGGTGCCGCGCATGTCAGTGTTGGCCGTCGTCGCGTCAACCAGCACCACGCCCTGCACTTTGTTGGTCGCCGGGTCATATCCGGCGTCCGCGAAATCCTTCAGGTCGGTCGCAGACTGCGCTACTCCGCCGATCTGCGTCACGTCCGCCTGCAGCGTATCTGTCCCCGCGACGAGTGAATCGTAGACATTGGCCGCCACGACAGTGAAGTGCTCCCAGACCGGCAAGGCGCCGGTCATGTTGATCTGCACGGTCAGCGGACCGAGCGTACCGGTATCGGTCGCCGTCAGAGGACATTGATACCATCCGTCCGTATCGTGCGTCGTGGTTGGTGTGACCGCAGAAGTCTGCGCGAACGCGCCGCCGTTCTTGCTGATCTGGATGTCGGCCTGCGCAATGGTGAGTGCCGTTTCCGGGGTCACGCCATCCACCGAATCGACGAACGGACCGATGCGGAAAATGAACGCGGTTGATTGTTTCAGGAATCGTGACATTAGCCAGTCCTCAATCTCTTGTAATACGCCGCCAGCGTGGGAATCCCCGCCGTGTAGTTGACCGTCAGCATCGGGCGGCCCGACGCAGTTGTGTAATCACCACTGCGCGCCGTGAAATACGCACTGGACGATTCATTGTCTTTCCGCAACAGGATATGCAGGGCGCCGGATCGGTTGTCCAGCGCGTCTTGCGTCAATGGCCCGAGGCCGGTGATCGTGTTTCCGCCGACAGGCAGCGACACGCTAAAGCCCACGCCCCCCGTCGACGTATAGTCGGTGCCGTCGCCCCCGCACCCGGCCGTCGTCCAGTTGTTCACACCGTTGTACTTGTCCCAGGTTACGCCGCCCTCGGTCCAATTGGTGCGCAATACGCGGTAAATCGTACCGGGTTCGAGTCCGGCCCCCGCTTGCGTGACATCGAACCACAGTTCCGCATCCGTGATCGTCGCGCCGGCCGGGAGGTCGGAGACGTCGAATTTCATCAGCGCGCGAAACGCTGCGGTGATCTTGCCCGTGGTCCAGCCGACGCTCAGGGACGTGGCCGATCCATAGTTGATCGTGTTGTTCGCCGAGTGCATGTATGAGTCGAGGACCGTCGCGCCAGCCACGCCGTGCCTGTAGGTCTTGGTGGCCATTATCGCGGGTCCTCCGGCCACGGTTCGGCGGGCACACCGGCGCCTATCTGAATGAACTGCAGGCACTCCGATGCACCGACGACGAAGTCACGACAGATCAGCGGACGGTCGGCGTAGTGCAGGCACGCACGCGACTTCTCATCGAGCCAGAGGCAGGGCATGCGCTGCGCCTCGCGCGACCGATCGCCGACGATTGAGGCGTAGTAAGCCCGCAGTTCGTCGCGTAGCGATTGCGGAAGGCCCGCGCGCTCCGCGTCGTTGCGAAACGGCGGGCTGCCGGCTTTCGTGCAGCACGCGTAGCAGCCGCCGCATTGTCCAAGCGCCTCGGTCATCACACAGTGCTCGCCGCCAGTCCGTTGCACACGAGCGTGAGGTCGGCACCGGCGACGGTGGAACCGACCTGCTCGACCTCGTACGTGATCACGTCTCCGGTGGAGACCGCGTAGTCCGTGGTCGCCGACGTTGCCTGAAACGCGGCGGCGACGATCGAGACCATCTCTGACTGCAAGGCGAAGATGCTCGTGCCGTTGATCCGCACGTCGACGATCAGCGTGTCGCCGGTCGGCGCCGTCTTCACCCGCCCCGTCGCGTTACGCAACGTGAACGCAAACGGCGCCACGAACTCGGCGGCCAGCACACCGACGGCCAGCGTGCCCGCCTCGAAGTGCGTGGCGATCGCCACCGAAAAGTACTTGCCGGTTCCGAAGGCGGTGTTGGTTAGGAGTCCGCCCTTGCTCGCCGCGCTGTGATCGTGCGGCATGTTGACAAGGTCGGCGATCGTCGGCGCCGTCAGCGTCTTGTTGGCCATGGTCTGCGCACCGTGCGCAAGGATGACCTGCGTCGCCGCGACGCCGGGGTCGATGATCGACACCGCCACGGCTTGCGCCGGGTCCGCCCATGTCACCGTGTAGTTGAATCCCGCCTGCTTGAGGATCAGGCTGGTACGCAGATAGAGCGAGCGCAACGCCTTGGCCGCCGCGCCGATGTCGTGGGCGTTGTCGGTGGCCAGCAGCAACGCCGCGTTGATCGCCACGACGCCCAGGTTGCTTAGCGTGTCGTTGGCGTAGGCCGCCGACAGGTTCTGCGGCACGAGCAGCGCGATGCGGCTTCGCAGGTCGGTGATCGAGGTGATGGCGCCGCCGACGGCCACGACCTGCGCCACCGGCAGGAACGTCGTCTGATCCGCCGGCAGCGCCACGCCCGTCTGCACCGCCGGCGTGGCGTCGAGCCAGACGTAGGTGGTCAAGTCATCGGCCACCAGTTGGTTCTCGGCGCCGACGAACGTCTTGACCACGCCGCCGAGCATGAAGACGCACGGGCTGACGCCGATGTTCAAGCCGTTCTGCGTGTGCCACGCCTTGCCCTGGCCGGCAACGTCGGCCAGCATCGCGTTGACGCGTTGGAAGACACGCCAATAGCGCGTCGCCAACGGCGGCGTGGAGCTCGGATTCGTTCCCTTCGGAATGTAGTCCACGCCGGTGTCGTCGTCGATCGTGCCACTGAGCGCGTCGATGACACTCTGAGACTCAAACGGTTTCGCTGGAATAGTCATGGCGTCCCTGCCGTCAAGTGTTTCAGGTTGAAAGTGACGACGTCCGTCACCGGGTCGTAGCCGCTCACGCTCACCGCGTGCACGCCGCGCGGCGGTTCGACGACGGTCACCGTCTGCACCGCCGTCGCGGTGGCCTCGTTGCCCTCCGGATCGACCGGTCGCACCGTCACCGCAAACCGCCCGAAGCCGACCACGTCGTCCAGCGCCACGCGGCGCACCGGTCGCGGGTCATCCCACACGCCATCGAGCCAGATCGACTCGCCCCACCCGGCACCGGCCGGCACGCCGCCGAACGTGCCCTCGCCGAACGTGCCGAAGCCCCAACCGCGTACCGCCGCCGGCCGTGCCGCACGTCGACCCGCGTAGGCCCGCGCCGCGTGCGCCCGCAGCTTGTCGGGGTTGGTGATGGTCTCGCCCCACTCGCCGTAGACGTTGAGCTTATCGCCGTGGTGCGTCGTCTCCGGCAGCGGCACGTCAACGCTCAGCATCTAAATCGCGCTCCACCCGAGCCTCCGGCGCGTGCCGGAAGTCGCCCACGTTGATCTCGGTACGCTGGTGACCCGTGAGGTGGTAGGTGATGCCCACGATCTGAGGGTAGACCGACTCGTCCGCCGTGCGCATCTCCGCGCTCAGGCCCACGCCGCCCACGCCGCTGATCCGGTCGCCGACCGCGAACGTGGTGTCGACCCACGGGATCGACGGGTTGACCGCCACGGTGCGATCGGCCAGCGACTGCGCCACCGCCCTGCGAAACGACGCGATCGCCGCGAGGTGCATGGACTCCTCGCCCTCGAGGTCCTCCTGGCTCAGGATCGAGTCGGCCTCGTCGCGCAAGTTGTACGCGAAATTCTGGCGGTCGAAGACCCTGGCCACCGACCGATCGACGGGGCTCAGCACCTCGGCGGCCACCGGCCCGGGTAGCCGATGAACAGCACGCGTCCGCCGTCGCCGTCGGGGTGCAGCAACTCCACCTTGATCAGCAGGTTGGGGTCGAGATCGTCGACCGCCCGCGCCAGGTAGTCCGGCTGAAACACGCCGGCGGCGCGCATCGGCTCGGCACCCTCGGCGAAGATGTACGTGCCCTCGGCGTTACCCGCCGCCTGATCGTCGGCGCCGGCATGCACGCGGGCGATCAGCAGCCGGTCCGATCGGTCGATCCACGCGCCGGGCGTGTCCGGGTCCTCCTGCCACACGCTGACCGGCTGCGGACCCCACCCCAGAGCGCCGGGCACGCCCGGCACGGTCGGGTTCGGCAGGTTGTCGCCCGGCGGCACCTTGATGCTCACGGGATCAACACCTCCCACGCGATTCTGAACCGAACCACGATGCGCCCGTTCGCCGCCAGGCTGCGCTGCCCGGTGGGTGCGTACTCCTTCAACGCCACGCTCCGGCGTGAGCGGCCGCCGGCCGAGGCGTCCTCGGTGAACGGGTGCCCGCCCATCAACTCGGGGTCGGTCTTGTACGCGTTGATCTCCGCTTCGAGCGTGTTTAGATCGCCGTTCGACGCGGCGTCGAACAGCCCCTGCCCGGTGATCGTTTCGCCGGCGAACCCGGTGCGCGCGAGTGCCACGAAGTCGGCGTTCGGAACCGAGACGCGCTGCTCGCCCACGCGCGGTTGCGAGAACGCCAGATTCAGCACGGTCTTCACCGCGCCCGTCGTGTGCAGCACGCCGCCGGGTAGCCCCAGGTCCAGCACCGCGCCGGTGTCACCGAATTCGATCGTCTGCGGCATTAGCTGATTCCCACGACAAGCGTGTTCGCGCCGATCGTCGGCACTTTCCGCGCCGCCCGCTCTTCAACGTCAGCCGACGCCTTTGCCCCGCGCTCCAAGTGCTCGCCAGCGAGTTTCAACGCTCGCAACAGTTCATTGCCAAGCTGTTCGCCGGCAGCGCGTTCCGCGTTGCTTTCCGGCGTGCTGAGGGCAAAGTCGATGGCGCCGGGTTTCGCCAACTGTCCTGACCGCTGCGCCAACAGCCGCTGGGCCTCAGAGATTCGCTTTTGCGCCGCCTCGGCCATCTCCGCGATGCGCATGCGAATGGCCCCGGTCTGATCGTCCTCGAACCACTTGCGCGGGAACAGGACGGTCAGCTCGTATTCCTTGTTGGTGAGGTTGTGGCTGAACGTGCGCAGCTCCTTGATGCGCCGCTCGCCCAGCATCTCGCGCGGCTGCGGAACGGCGCCCGCCCAGGCGAACGGCTCCACCTCCGTCGTCGAGTCCATCTCGGTGACGTGCGGACGCCAGAATTCGGGGATGGCGTCGATCCGCTCCTGCAGCTCGCGCCGCACCCCCTTGACCGTGAGTTGTTGCAGTGTTCCGACTGCCATGGTGTTTCCTTTCTGAAGGGCGGGCTCACCCGCCGCCGGGCGGTCACGACGGTTGCACACCGCCCTACCACCGATCCATTCGTTCGTCAGGCGATGGGCACGGCGATCAAACCGACCTTCATCGCACCCTGCTCGCCCGCGCCGCTCGTCAACTGCGTGACCTTGGCCTGCACGCCGAGTCCCGCCGGCACGGTCACGATCGCGCTGCCCGTCGCTGCGCCGATGGGCACCGTGTTGGCCGCCGGGGCAACGATGTCGTCGACCGCGTCGGCGCCCAAGTTGCTCGCCGTCATGGTGATGCCCAGCGTGGTCCCCGCGGTGTCCTGCAGCGTGATGATGCCCTGGTCCTGTGTTGCGCCGGCGAACGTCACCGTTACCAGCGCCCCGGCCCAGAGCACCAGCAGACCGTTCTGGTTTTCCGTTGGGTGGACCAGCAGGGCGAGGTTGGCCGCCGCCGTCGCGATCGAGGGCGACCAGCGGTTGAAGATCGGACCGACACCGCCGCCGCTGGCCGGACCCGCCATGCGGATCATGCCGTAGCCGGCGACCTCGAACCGCTCCACCCAGCCGACGAACGCGTTACCCAGGGCCACCTTGGTCAGCGTGCCGTCCGCCGACGCGTAGACCGGCGCACCCACGTCCGTGATGGCCAGCCCCGAGACCGCGTGATAGAAACAGCCGCTGGTCAGCACGTCGACGGTCAGGTCGCCCGCGCTGCCGGCACTGTTGTCCACCGCCTCCAGGGCCACGCCCACGAGGCGGTCGAAGCCGGTCAGCGCCGTGGCCACCGTGGACCCCGCGTAGGGCTGCACGTAGCCGGTGGAGAGCATGCCGACGAGCCCACCAGAGTAGATCTTCGTGGACGCGGCCACGGGCAGCTGCACGACGTCGCCGCGCGGGTCCGTCCGCTGCTTGTACTGCATGGTGCGATTTGCACTGAGTGCCATTGTCTTTTCCTTTCAGTCCCGAATCACGGATTCCGAAACCCGAGTTCGCGTTTCGACGTCCACCGTCGTTCAGGCGGTGACGAGCTTGCCTTTTTCCTCTTCGTTCAACAGCGACAAACCGGCGTCCCGCAGGGCGCCGTTGACGTAGGTGTCGCGACCGGTCACCCGCAACCCGGGCTCGTTGTCGAACTCGCGGTTCGCCGCGTTGATGACCGTCTGTCGGTCGCCGCCTCCGGCCCCGCCCTCGAACTTCGGCAGCGGTGCCTGCTTGAGCGCCACCGGCCGCGTGGCCATCAGGGCGCTGAAGTCCGCAACCGCCGCGTTGAAGTCGTCCGCCTCCTTCAGGCGGTTGACGTGCAGCGCGACCTCCGAGGCGGCCATCTTGCCCTTGTGCTCTTCGGCGTTGACCACGCGGTCCGCCTCCAGCGACTGGCGGGCCTTGCGCTCGGTTGCGACCTGCCCGGTCAGCGCCGTGACCCGCTCCTTGAGCGCGACCATTTCGCTCTGATCACCGGACGGAGTCGCGATCTTCTCGATGGCCGCCACCGCGTCCGCGACGCCCGCGCCGTCCGACAGCGTCAGCGCCCTGGCCACACTCGCCGGCACGGCTTCCTCCGGCGCTTCGGCACCCTTGAGCTTGGCCAGTGCCGCCTGCAGCACCGCGACCGCGTCACCCTCCTCGATGCCCAGTGCCGCGCGGATCGCCGCAACGAGGTCTTCCAGTGTGCCGGGCTTCTCGCCGTCTCCGCCGGTGCCACCGCCTGGCACTTGTCCCTGTGTTGGCTGATCGTCCATGATGTACTCTCCTGTCAATGTGCCGTCCGAGTGGGCCATCGCCACGATGGGTCTGGCGTGCCGGATGGCGGGTTTGTTCGTGAGGGCCACGCTGTGCAGCCCGACCATTCGCTTGTCGTCCTTGCGCACGATCACCACCGGCGAGAAGTAGCGATACTCGAACCCGGCGATCAGGTTCTCGGCCTCGTCGTTCCATCGCACGTCACAGAAGAGCCCGCGACCCGGCTCGTAGCTCAGCGCCGTGATCCACCCGGCAGCCCGAGCTCGCCCGTCCGGGGCGGAGTACTCGGCGCCCAGCGTCTGGTGCTCGTAGTCGAAGACCAGGTCGACGCCCTGCGCGTGGAACTGCCGGACGACCTCGGCGGCGCCGGTGGTGTCCGTGGTGAGGTTTTGGCCAAGCACGCCGATCGCCATCTCACGCGCCGCCCAGTTGACCATCTCGGCGTACGGCGCTCCGCGCCGGTCGCCCGTCTCCTTGATCTCCAGATCGATCGCGCGGCTGAAGATGGCTACCGCGTCGGTGCCCAGCATCTGCAGCATGCGCAGCATGTCGGTCTTTTCTTCGGCGGTTGCGTTGGGCTCGTAGCGTGCGATGCGCACGGGCATCCCGAACACCTCGCTGAACGTGGCCCAGTCCTTGATGGCGTAGTTGCGGATCAGGTAGATCAGCAGCACCGCACGCATCAGTGAGCCGCGCAGGGGCAACCCGTGCTTGGCGTGCGGCATGTGCAAGACGAAGTTGGGCGGCGCGGCGCGGAACCCCACGGTGTCGGCCGCCTCCTTGCGGATGCGCACCGCCTTGCTGCGCTGGAAGTCGATGAACAGACGCGACACGGGGACGGCATCGATGTCCATCAGCCGGTTGCCGTCCCAGATCATCTCCAGCACAGCCAGCCCCGGCCCTATGGCCAGCGAGAGATCTACCAACGACTGCTCGAATCGCTCCATCACCGTAAGCCGGTCGCGCACGAACGTCGCGGCATCCTCTGCCAGCAGCTTGTCGACCCGCCCCTTCTCGTACTCGGCGGCGCTGACGATCTCCCACTCCATGCCGGTCAGCGCGTTCCGTCGCGTGTTGAGCACGCTCTGCAGGCGAATGTCCTTGTCCTCCAGCTCCTCGAACAGATCCAGGGCCTGCGACAGGTCGCCGTCGTCGGCGGCGCGGAGCGCCGCCCGCGCCTTGGCCGGCGTGAGCCCGTAGGACACGTCCTCGCGGCGATGGTCGTTGGGATCGTAGGACAGGACCCGCCCCACCGGGGTTCTGATCACGTCTGCTACCGGCTCGCTCATAGCATCAGCCCCCGTCTCTTGCCCCAGCGCAACGGATTCGCGCCCATCGCTTCCGCCGGCCCACTCGGCGTGCCCGCCGCGTGAACGGCGAGGGCCGCCGCCCAGAACCGGTCGGCGTGGCCGGCCTCAGTTCGCTCACCCTCGTAACGCACGTTGCCCGCCGAGGTGACCGACCGCCTGATCGAGTGCCAGTCGTTGCGGATCGTCGCGTCCGCCGGGATGCGAATCGCCCGGTCCTCGACCTTGATCCGCAGCCTGCCGGCGAGGTCCGCCTTGACGTTCGGCGTGAAGGTGACCGCCTCGACGCGGTACGCGCCGAAGTCCTCGACGGCCGCCTCGGCGATCTGCATGCCCAGCCCGGTGGAATCGATGCAGCAACGCCGCACGCCCTTTAGCCGGAGCACGTCGCACAGCACTTTGTATTGCGTACGAAACGTGGTGCCCTTCATCTCGACGGTGCCGATCGTCGCCAGCACGCCGGCGACCTCCTGCAGCACCCAGATCACCGTGAGGTCGCGCTTGCGGCCGATGTCCACGCCCACGTAGAGGTCGCCGTCTTTGTTGTCCACGTCGCGCAGATGGTCGAAGTCCAACTGCGTCGTGGCCTGCGGATCTTCGCACGCCGCGATCATTTCGTAGGTCAGATAGGCCGTCGACTCATCGAGGAACTCGCACAGGAACTCCTGGCGGTAGAGTTGTTCGTCGCCCATCGCCGCGTAGATTTCGTCGGCGTCGGCCTGCAGACCTTGCTCGATGGCCTCCGGCAGCGTCACCGTCGAATGTGCAAAACTGTCGTTCAGCGAGATCGCGTAAAACTTGTTGCTCTTACCCTTGGGAGTCGACGCAACGTCGAGTTCGCCGTCGCCGCGCAGCACGGTGGGAAAGACGGAGGCCCAGATGTCGCTGTCGTTCTGGTGCATCGCGAACTCATCGAGCAGCACGTCGCCGGTGAACCCACGCGCCGTACGCGGGTTGGCCGGCAGACCGATGATGCGAATGCCGCCGGGCAGCGTGAGCTCCAGCTGACGAAACGACGTATCCGCCCAGTAGTTCTTTCGCAGGTCGGTCGCGATTTTCATTGCCTGGCAGTGCTGCCGCGCCTTCATCATGAGCTCGCGCGACTGTTGCTCGCTCGCCGAGAGGAATATCTGATTGCGCTGGCGTTCGACACCGCGAAGGATGCGCCGGAGCGACATGGCGAACGACTTTCCGGTCTGTCGCGACCAGTTGTTCCACGTGAACCGCGCGTCGAGCTCGACGATCGCACGCTGGTACGGCAGCAGGGGCACGACCGCCGTCGGCGGCGCACCGATCGCACCGGCGGCGGTGTCGCTACACATCGCCGTCGCCAATCCCATACAGAGCGCGAATCTCTGCGATAGCTTCATCGTCCAAGCCCTTCTTGCGCATGGCGTTTTCCGCCTTGGCTGCGCGTGCCTCCTGCTTCTCCCGCTCCTCTTCCTGCCACACGGCAAACTTCTGTCGTGCCCGCTCTTCCTCCTCCTCCTTGATCCGAACGACCCGCTCCTCGAAACAGCGACGCAGCACGGCGCCGCACTCGTAGACCTTCACGTCGCCGGCCCGCACCTTCTCCGCGATCGTGGCCCGCATGAGTTCGTCCAGTTCGGTCCACGTCGGCGTGGCGTCGTCCGCCGGTGTCGGCGTGAAGTCCTCGCGGTTGCGACGCTCGGACACGAACCGCCGAAACCAGGAGTGGCTCACGCCGCGCTGGCTGAGACCGAAGCGGTCGTAGATGTCCTGCACGCTCTCGCTCGCCGCCGAGTCGATGGCGTTCAGGATGTCCGATCGAATCGCGTTCGGAAGCGAATCGAACGGCGTCCCTTTTGGCTTTGGTCCGCGTTTTCCCATGCATCACCCGCGTGCCACCGCGCTCTGCAGTTCGCGGCGTTTCTTCAAGAGCGCACAGGCCTCGACCTTCAGCACACACAGTAGCGTGTACTGGATGCCGAACTCGTCGACGTCGGCGTGTTCCAGCCGCACGGCGCTCACGAAGTCCTCGCTCATGGCGATCAGCTTCGACTGGATGGCCCGGCCGCGACGCGTCACGGAGAGGCCGGAACGGTGCCGGATGGAGTTTCCGCTAGGGACAGCCATCCAAGCTACGGGAGTCTGGTTCCTTTCCCGGCAGGACTGGCTCCTGCCGAACATGCTTGCCTTACCTGGACGCACAATGTCGTAGCGAACAGCACGGTTGAGCCTTTTCGCCCGCACCCACTCTTCCGGCGGTTGCTTAGCTCGACCCTCAAGAAACAGCGAAACGTAGCACTCTTTCCATCGTTCCCACGTCGTCCGCTGCCGAGACTCGGGCGAACGCCGGTTGGACTGGCGGGGCCACGGCTGCTCGCGCAGCGAACCCCTGTCGGATGGATAGGCATTCTTGGGGGTGTGACCATCGATTATGGCGGGGGTGGCATGGCCACGCTTTCAAAAACGCCGATGTTTCGCGTCGGTTGAGGCGTGGCCATGTTGGTCAGCACCGTATGATGGCCTCGCGCACGTCAACATGCCCACGCAAGCGTGGGCATGCCACCCTGCCGTCCGCTGCCGAGACTCGGGCGAACGCCGGTTGCACTGGCGGGGCCACGGCTG